>NZ_JACDFE010000036.1 GCF_013815995.1 Sporichthya sp. | reverse complement strand
CCGTCGCAGACAGGACAGGTGAAGCCCTCCGGCCAACGCAGCAGCTCCAAATACTCCACGCAGGCGTCATCGTTCGGGAACCAGTCCCGGAACTCCTGCACCGTGCGCGGGTAGTCGACTCCGCCTAGCGGCCGTTCTTTGCTCACACCCGAAATCGTACTGCACTCAAGCAGATATGCAGATGACGGAAGCGGGGATCATGCCGGCTGCACGATTCGGTGGCCGCCGGCCCGCGGGCGGGCGAGCGCGGGCGCGATGAACCAAGGTCGGCCTTCGCCGGCGGGATGAATGAGGTCCACCGCCCGGCGTGCCGCCTCGGGGGCGCCCGCTTCGGTGTCGATGCAGGCCGCCTCGGGCCACGGATCCGCGTCCGCGACCATCTCCCGCGCGACCGCCTCGTCGGCGTCGGAGGGACCGCTGCGTCCGACCATCCGCTGGGCGGCCACTCCGGCCTCCACCTTGCAGCACAGCGTCGTGAGCTGGCTGTGGGTGCGCGTGGCGATCTTGGCCGCGGCCGCGCGCTCTGTCGCGCTCGACCACCTGGCGTCCAGCACCACGGACTCCCCGCGTCCCAGCAGCAGCTCGGCCCGGCCGAGCAGTTCGGCGTACACCGCGGCCGTGTGGGCCGGGGTGTAGAGGCCGTCCCGATAGGTGGCCGGAGCGCGCTCGAGCGGGTTCAGGCCGGCGATCTCCTTGCGGATCCGGTCACTGCTGAGCAGGACGTGGCCGAGTTCATCGGCGATGCGCCCCGCGAGCGTGGTCTTCCCGGTACCGGGCAGCCCGCCCACGAGCACCAGCCGGACGGCGCCGGCGCCCAGGTGTCGGCGGGTGATCCCGATCAGCGCGTGGGCCTGCTCGCGAAGTTGGGCGTCCGGGTCGCCCTGCTCGGCGCGCAGGCAGCACACCTTCGCGCGGACGAAGGCGCGGTAGGCGAGGTAATGATGGACCAGCGAGGGCGGAGCGGGGTCGTTGGAGTACTCGCGATACCAGCCCAGCAGCCGGGCCGTGAGTCCGGGCGCACCGAGGCGCTCGAGATCCATTGCCAGGCAGGCGATGTCGTCGATGCGGTCCACGTAGCGCAGGCGGTCGTCGAACTCCAGGCAGTCCAGGATCCCCGGGCCGTCGGGCAGGCAGAAGATGTCGTCGGCCAGCAGGTCACCGTGCCCGTCCACGATCCGGCCCTCGGCCACCCGGTCGCTCAGCAGCGGCTCGCGTCCGGCCAGGAACGCCTCGGCCTCCCGTCCGATCGCGGTGAGATCGGTGGGGTCGAGGACCGCACCCCCGAAGCGCTCCATTTCGTCCAGGTTCGCGGTCCAGCGGGCCTGCAGCGCCTCGCGGCTGCCCTCGGCCGCGACCTCGGCCAGATGCTCATCGGCATCCTGGCGGGGAGTGCGCTCGTGGAACGAAGCGACCAGTCGGGCGACCTGGCGGATCTCGTCCTCGACGTCGGCGCCCGACTGCACCAGCGCGGCGAGCCGGCGCTCCGCCGGCATGCGGCGCATCAGCACGACCGGTTCGCCCGCACCGGTCAGGCCCTCGGCCGCGGGCATCGTGCCGACGCCGAGATAGACATCAGGGGCCAACCGGCGGTTCAGGTCGACCTCGCGGCGGCAGGCCTCGGCGCGCAACGCGAGGGTGCTGAAGTCGCAGAAGCCGAACGCCACCGGCTTCTTGGTCTTGTAGGCGTGCTCGCCGAGCAGGATCACCACGCCGGTGTGCGTCTCCCGCACGGCGGCGTAGGGGGTCGGCATCGGGGTCGGCATCGGGGTCGGCACTGCGGTCATGAGGTGTCGACCGTGTCCTCGGCGACGGAGACGTTGTTGTGAATGCCGTGCACGCCCGGGATGCAGCCGATTGCGCGTTCGGCGGCCTGGCGCTGGTACTGCCAGCGCAGGGACCCGTTCAGGGTGACGACCTGGTTCTTCACCAGCACCTGGATCGAACCTTCCGGCACGTCGAAGGCCTCGGCGAGGGTGCGGTTCGCGGTGCGGGCGATGGTGGTGTCGTCGGACTCGGGCGTGCCTCGCACCGAGATCTCCTCGGCGACCGCCGTGACGCCACGGACCCCGAGCACCGCCTGCTCCGCGCTGTACCGCTCGCGGTAGCTGTCCACCCGGCCGGTCAGGGTGACGACACCAGCGGTGACGGCGACGCCGATGTGATCGACGTTCCCGCCGCCCAGCCGGGAGAGCTCATCGATGACGTCGATCTTCAGGTCGTGGTCCGAACGCTGGGTGAAGGTCATGTTTCTCATGCTGCGTTCGCTACGCCGGTCCGGGCAGAGCAGAAGGTCCCCGCCTACGCGGCGAGATCCCCGATCACCTCGATCTCCAGCCCGTGCACGTGCAGGGTGCCGTCATCGGCGAGCGCGACGGAGCGCGCGTCGCCGAGCAACGCACGCAGGTCGTCGTTTGCACTGCCCACCCGGACGTGGCGGGCGACGGAGGCTCCATCGGCCACCATCGCCAGCCTGCGGCCTGCCGGGGGTGCACACCCGAGGTCAAAGTCCCTGTCGGTCGGAATTCAGCCCGTACCGGGACCTTTGGCTCTGCCCGCAACAGCCGCGCAGCGCGAACGTGGCGCTCAGGGTTGGGCTGTCGCTGAGAAAAGGGGACACCATGGAGACCATGGTTCAGAATGTGCGCGTCTTCCTGCTCGACGATCACGAGGTCGTGCGGCGTGGACTGAGCGAGTTGCTCTCCACCGAGGACGGCATCGAGGTCGTCGGTGACTCCGGCTCAGCGCCCGAGGCAACTCGCCGCATTCCAGCTCTGCGCCCGGATGTCGCGGTCCTCGATGCGCGACTGCCCGACGGGAACGGCATCGACGTGTGCCGAGAGATCCGCTCGGTCGACCCCACCATCAAGGTGATCATCCTGACCTCCTACGACGACGAGGAAGCCCTGCTTTCGGCGATCCTGGCCGGCGCGTCCGGCTACGTTCTCAAGGAGGTGCGGGGCGCGGCCCTCGTCGACGGCATCCGCCGGGTCGCACGGGGTGAGTCCCTGCTCCAGGCGGACGACGTCGAGCGCGTGCTGAAACGCCTGCAGGCCGGACCTCGGGACATCGAGGAGCTGCGCCGCTTGACCGAGCAGGAGCACCGGATCCTCGAGCTCATCGCGCAGGGAATGACGAACCGTCAGATCGCGGAGGCGATGAAGCTGGCGGAGAAGACGGTCAAGAACTATGTGTCCAACGTGCTGTCCAAGCTGGGCATGCAGAGCCGTACCCAGGCGGCCCTTTTCGCCTCCCGGCTGCTCGCGGTCAATCCCCACCGCTAGGTCCCGGGCCCCGCGGCGCATAGCCTTGGTCACGGACGGAGGTGCCGTGTGACGTTGTCACCGGACGGGTCGGCAGACCTGCGCGATGCCCTGACCCGGCTGCATCCCGACGATCTGCTCGGAGAGCTCAGGGTCCGCCTGGATTCGGTGACGGACAGCCGAGACCGGGTGCACCGTCTCCTGGAAGCCGTGCTCGCGGTCGGGAGCGACCTGAACCTCGAGGCAGTCCTGCACCGCATCGTCGAGGTCGCCATGCACCTGGCCGACGCCACCTACGGCGCGCTCGGCGTGGTCGACGGCCAGGGTGGTCTGTCCGCCTTCATCACCATCGGCATCGACGAGCAGACTCGCGCCGAGATCGGAGCGCTCCCCCAGGGCAAGGGCCTGCTCGGAGAGCTGATCAACTACCCGGCGGCGCTTCGCCTCACCAGCATCGCCGAGCACCCGGCCTCTTCCGGTTTCCCGCCCAACCATCCGCCGATGCGCTCCTTCCTCGGTGTCCCGGTCCGTGTGCGCAACGAGGTGTGGGGCAACCTCTACCTCACCGAGCGCCGCGACGGCCGCTCCTTCGACGCCGAGGACGAGCGCATCGTGGTCGCCCTGGCGGCGGCCGCCGGCGTCGCCATCAGCAATGCCCGTCTCTACGCCGAAGGGCTGCGGCGCGAGCAACTGCTCTCGGCGACCTCGCAGACCATCCGGAGCCTGCTTTCTGGCGCCACCTCCGACGACGTGCTCCGCCTCGTCGCGGACCTGGCGAAGGATATCGCCGGTACGGACCTGGTGGCCGTGCTGCTGCCGCGGACGGACGGTTCGCTGCGCGTCGAGCTGGCGGTCGGGGACGGCGCCGAGCAGCTGTACGGCGCCGAGGCGCCGGCGGGCGCGTCCCTGGCGCACCTGGCATTCCAGACCGGGCTTCCGGCGATCACCGAGGGCTTGGCCGACGACCCGCGCAGCTCGGGGGAATGGACGCAGCGGCTTCCCGGCGGCGCCTACCTGGCGACGCCGATGGGTGCACCCGGTGCCGTGTGGGGAGTGCTCGGCCTGTGGCGCCACGAGGGCTCCCCGCCGTTTCCCCCCGAGACGGTCGAGGTCATCGTCTCCTTCGCGCTGCAGGCGGCCGTCGCCCTCGAGCTGGCCGAGCGGCGGAACGACGCAGTGCGCCTGGACGCCCTCGAGGATCGCGAGGAGATCGCGCGGGACCTGCACGACCTGGTGATCCAGCGCCTGTTCGCGACCGGCATGGCTCTGGAAGGCGCGGTCCGCCTGGTCAACAATCCCGACGTGAGCGAGCGCATCGTGCGGGCCGTTGACAGCCTCGACGAGACGATCAAGGACATTCGGTCGGCGATCTTCGCGCTGCACTCGCGGGCACCCGGAGCGAACGGGCCGATGCTCCGCGGGCGGATCCTGGCCGAGGTCCAGTCCTCCGCCGAGATGTTGGGCTTCACGCCGACCCTGCGGATGGAGGGCCTGCTCGACACCCGGGTCCCCGAGGACCACGCCGACCAACTCGTGGCTGCCCTGCGCGAGGCGCTCACCAACGTGGCGCGCCACGCCCAGGCCAAGCGCGTGGAGGTGTCGGTGGGAGTCAACGGCGATGTGGTGCTGCTGGTCGTGGACGACGGAGTCGGGCTTCCGGTCGACCGCCGCGACAGCGGGTTGCGCAACCTGGCCGAACGCGCGCGGCTGCTGGGCGGGGCACTGCTGCTGGAGTCCGGGCGTGACGGTGGCACGAGGGTGCGTTGGTCGGCGCCACTCGCGCGCTGACTGCAGCTGCCGGGGCGCCGGGCAGGGTATTTCGGCCCTTGGCCGCACCGGGCGCGGGGCCCAGAGTCAAGGCATGATCCGTCATCCTGGGTTCGGGCCCGCGGTCTGGTCGGACCGCATGCGGAAACCCCACCGCCGGCTCGACGTGCTCGACCGGGCGGAATGTCTCGCGCTGCTGGGCTCCGTTCGGCTGGGGCGGGTGGCGTACAACGCCCACGGCGCACCGCGGGTCGAGGTGGTGAACTTCCTCCTCGACGGCGATGGAGCCGTCATCCGGATGGGCATCGGGAGCAGGTCGGCCGCTGTGGGCCGGGGTGGTCACTTCGCCCTGGAGGCCGACCGGCTCGATGAGACCGGCGACATCGGTTGGAACGTCACGGCGATCGGACCGGTCAGGTGGGTGAGTGACCCGGCCGAGTTCCGGCGCCTCGACCGGCTGCTGATCTCCTCGGCTCCCGGAGACCGTTCACACCTCGCGCGAATCTCCTTCGCCCAGGTCTTCGGTCGGCGGCTGCGTGCCGTGGCGTACGACGGCTGACCGCGGTGATCTACTCCGAATCTGACCGCGCGCTCGACCTGCGCTGGTGGGCGGCGGCGAATTACCTGACGGTCGCTCAGATCTACCTGCAGGCGAACCCGTTGCTGCACGAGCGCCCCTCACCGCGGCGGACATCAAGCCTCGACTGCTCGGCCACTGGGGGACCAGCCCCGGGTTGTCGATGATCTACACGTTTCGCCGCCCAGGGCTGGGACCCCGTCGTGGTCGCCGGGGACGACCCGCCCGCTGTCTTCGCCGCGCTGGTCGGCGCGCACGGGCGGATCACCGCCCGCCAACGCCTGGCCCGCGCCGGCACTCCGGACGAGGTCCCTGGCGGCTGGCCGGCGATCGTCCTCCGCACTCCCAAGGGCTGGACCGGGCCTGACGTCGTCGACGGCGTGCAGATCGCCGGGACGGCGCGTTCGCATCAGGTGCCGCTGTCGCAGGTCCGGGAGAACCCAGCCCACCTCGCGCGGCTCGAAGCGTGGCTCCGCTCCTACCAGCCCGAGGAGCAGTTCGACGCCCGCGGCCGGCTCGTGCCGGAACTGGCCGCCCTCGCCCCGTCCGGTGAGAAGCGGATGTCGGCGTCGGCGTACGCGAACGGCGGACGGCTGCTCGTGGCGCTGAAGCTGCCCGAGCTCAAGGATTACGCGCTGGAGATCGACGTCCCCGGACAGCGCCGGCACGAGACCACCCGCCCCCTCGGCGAATGGCTGCGCGAGGTCTACGCCGCGTCCATCCGCGACGAGGACGGCGGCGGCAACTTCCGGCTGTTCTGCCCGGACGAGACCGCGAGCAACCGGCTCGGCGCAGTCTTCGAGGTCACCGACCGGTGCAGTCAGCTCTCCGTGCTCGGCACCGACGAGAGCCTGGGTCCCCGGAGCGCGGAGCGGAACTGGCCGAGCACGCTCGCGCGATGCTCGCGCGTCACCACGACCACATCCGTGCGCACCTGGAGGACCTACCGGAGATCCGGGACTGGGTCTGGCGGACTTGAGCACGCGCACCGTGCTGGCCCTCAACCCCGGGTCTGCCTCTTTCAACTGCGGCCCGGTCCGGGACCGGATCTGCGCCCAACTGCTCGCGCTGCGCGGCGGCGATTCCGTGCCCGCCTCCGATGACCAGGTACGGCGGCTGTCGACCACCGGCCTGCGCGTCCTCGTGGTGCCCGCGGACGAGGAGGGCGTCCTCGACCGTGCCGCCCGTCAGCTGCTTTCTCGCGCCTCGGACGGGACGTGTGCCGCGGGCGGCCGGCGCTGACGGACGAGATGTCGCGTTTGCACGGGGGATTCCGGTTTGCGATCGGGGTCAAGGGCCTCGACGTCGATCGTCTGCGGCCCTACTCTGGGGCGCAGTGGTGCGAAGCGCCACTAGTTGCTCCGGACCCCGGTGACGCGATCGTCTCGAACGATCCCCGGCCGGAGATCCCATGTCGAACCCACCTTTGAAGGTCCGCGAATCGGCCCCGAGTTCTGGCCATGGTGCGGCGCGGGTCCCCGGCGTTGCGGTGAACTGGACCTCCAGCGGTCCCGTCAGCCCAGGGTCCTTGCAGCTGCAGCTCTCCCTGGCGGTGACGACGGCCGGCGACCGAGGCACCCGGGCCTCGCTGGTGGCCAGCGGCGAGATTGACATCGCCTCGGCCAGGCAGTTGCACGCGGCCGCTCTGGCCGTCGTTGCGACGGCGAACCCGCGCCCCGAGGAACCGGTCACGTTGGTTCTGGACTGGGAACAGGTCAAATTCCTGGACTCCAGCGGCGTGCACCTTCTCCAGGACATCCACGCAGAGGGACTCGAACGCGGCTGGGGGCTGGAGTTGATACTTCCTTCCGCGCCCGCTCCCACGCGCCTCCTACGCTTCGCCGCGGACCTGGGGTGGTTCCCCAGGCAGCTGATACCTCAGCTCCCTGCGCAGTCGCGCCCTACGTCGTCCGACAGCTCACTGATCACGTCAGTGGCGTGATGACGCTATCGCCGGCTCCCGCCGTGGTTGCCGGCTACGACGGTTCCCCGACAGCCAAGGCCGCCCTGCTGTTCGCGGCCGGTCAGGCCGCGCTTCGGGGCAGGGCGCTGCGGATCGTCTACGCGCGGGAGACCAGCGTTGCGCTCCCGCAGCCCAGTGCGGTGGGGCTCACGCGCGAGGCCCTCTGGCTGGTCCAGCGCTCCTCCCCCGGACTCAGGTTGGGCATCGGGTGTGCACAGGCGCCGCCGCTCGCGTCCTGAGACGGACGCGGGGAATTCTTACGGCACGCAGAGATGTGGACGCCTATGTCGCTTTTGCCTGAATGCGCGTACGGTGCGCGTAGCGGAATGCCTCCGGCCCCCGGGCTCACCGATCTTCCGATTGGAGCTAGGGGGCCTGGCCATGTGGGTTCTTGTCCACGTCACCGACTCGGTTCGTCCAACGGACGCCTTCGTGACCTACCCACCCTCGCCGGCTGATCGGGGGACCGTCGCGGCCGCAGAGGGGATGGCCGCGCCGGCCGGAAAAGCACTCCACGAAGGCACTGCATTTGGGCAACGGACCGACGAGGTCGCCCGGCGCCGGCACCGGAAAGCGCACCGCCAGCGACTTATCTCGCTGGCGCTCCGAAAGCGTGCCTGACCGCCGGTTGCACCTTGACCCCGGCGGCCGGGCAGGCGAGGCTGTGGCGACTCGTCTCTGGACCCCGGACGAGTTCCGAGAGCACGATCGATCGCGGCCGCCAGCCTCACGCCTCTGCGCGGCTGGCCTCCACCACCGTGGCCAGCGCGGAACGAACGCGCGCGAACTCGTCCTCCAAGCGACGACCCAGGAGCACGAGGTCGGGCTCGACAGCCTCCGTGCGGGCCATCGACTCGGCGGAGGAGAGCAGACGGCTGAGTTGAGCTGCGCCGAAGAATGCTGTTGTCGACTTCAAATGGTGGGCCGCTCGGGCCACGTCCTGCGCTCGGCCGGCCGCGATCGCGGCACCGAGGCCGGCCAGGTGCTCGGTGCAGTCGCTCAGGAAGTCCTCCACCAGCCCGGACATGGCCTCGCTACCGGTGCCGAGCCTCTCGAAGAGGCTGTGCAACTCGGTCAGGTTCACCGCGCCCGTGTTCTGGCGGGCCGGTACCCCCGCCAGCACGGCGCGTAGGGTGCTCTCGCGTACCGGCTTGGCGAGGTAGTCGTCCATGCCCGCGGCCGTGCAGGCCTCCTGATCGGCGGCCAGTGCGCCGGCGGTCATGGCGACGATCCTGGGCGGCCCGTCGGCGAAGGTGAGCTGACGGATCGCCCGGGTCGCCTCCAGCCCGTCCATCTCCGGCATCTGAACGTCCATCAGAATCAGGTCGTACGGCTGCGCCTTCAGAGCCGCCACCGCTTCGAGGCCGTTGCCGGCCACGTCGACCGCCGCCTGGCCCAGGTTTCGCAGGAGAAGGCGGGCCACCTTCTGGTTCACGGCGTTGTCTTCCACCAACAGGATTCGCAGTCCGATCGGCAGCGCCGGCTCCGGCCGGTGGGGGGCGGCCTGCGAGGGAATCCCACTCGGCGTCCTGAGCGCGCGGAACAGTGCGTCCCGCAGGGCCCGGAGACGGACGGGCTTGCTGATGGTGGCGGTGAAAGCCCGCCGGTCGATACCGGCCAGGCCCTCCCCGACCCGGGTGATGGCGATCAGCGGCATGCTTCGCAGGCCCGGCGATCGCCGCAGCTCCTCCGTCGCGGTGAGGGCATGCGCCGCCGCGCTCTGGTCGATCAGTGCGACATCCCACCGCGTCCCGTTTGCGCGGAGCGCGTGGGCCTGCGCAACGTCCGTGATGGCCTGACACTGCATGCCCCACGAGCTGAGCTGCTCGATCAGGGTGGAACGGAGCATGCCGTCGGGCAGGACGACCAGGACCGAACGGGATCGCAGCGAGGGCAGGGCCGCGCCGCCGGCGGTGTCGTCCGACCCCTGCGCGTCCGCGCGACCGACGCGGACGGTGCAGGTGAACGTAGAACCGTTGCCGGGCTCGCTGCGCACCGAGATCTCGCCGTCCATGGCCGCCGCAAGGCGACGACTGATCGCCAGGCCTAGCCCGGTGCCGCCGTAGAGCCGTGTGGTGGAGGCATCGACCTGGCTGAAGGCGGCGAAGAGCCGTTCGATCGCGTCCGCGGGGATTCCGATGCCCGTGTCCGACACCGCGAGGTGGAGGGTCACGTCATCCGGGCCGGGGCCTGTTTCGGCGCGTAGCCGTACCGCGACATGGCCGCTGACCGTGAACTTCACCGCGTTCGAGAGCAGGTTGACCACGATCTGCCGCAGACGGGTGGCATCGCCGAGCACCTGCGGTGGGCAGGAGGAGTCGGCGGTGCTCACGAGCTCCAGGCCTTTGAGCGCCGCCGTGCTCGCGACCAGTTCGACCGCTGTGTCGAGCACTTCCAGGACGTCGAACGGCGCGGTCTCCATGCGCAGCTCGCCGGCCTGGATCTTCGAGTAGTCGAGGATGTCGTTGATGATGTCCAGCAGCGCCTCGCCGCTGGCGCGCACCGACTCCGCGAGGTCGCGCTGCTCGTCCGAGAGCGTCGAGTCGAGCATCAGTCCGGTGAACCCGATCACCGCGTTCAGCGGCGTGCGGATCTCATGGCTCATCGTCGCGAGGAACGTGGACGACGCGGCCGCGGCCGCGAGCGCTGCGTCTCTGGCCGCCGCCACCTCCGCAACCGCCTCCGCGAGCTCGGCGGCGCGCTCGTCGACCTTCTGCTCGAGGGTGCGGGTCAGCTCCTCGATCTCGGCGAATCCCTGGGCGTTCTCCAGTGCCGCCCCGGCCAGGGCCGCAATGAACTCAGCCAGCCGTACCTCATCCGCTCCGAAGAGGCCACCGACGCGGCGGTGGTCGGTGTAGAGGCAGGCCACGGGGCGGCCATGCACTTGGATCGGCACGCACAGAACCGAACGGATCCCGGCAAGGACGACGCTCTCGCTCGAGTCGGTGGTCGCCTCCTGGTCCAGGACGACAGGTCGGCCCTCGGCGAGCGCTCGTCCGGCGACGGCCCGGCTGAACTCTCCCGGGGCGTGCCCGGCGACCGGGACCAGCTCACCGCCCGGCCCCTCCGGTGCCTCCAGGACCAGGCAACGCTCCCCGCGCAGCAGCGTCGAGGCGGCGTCGCGGACCGCGACGTAGACGGCTCCGCGGGACAGCGCCGAGGCGATCTGGCGGCCGGCTTCGAGGATCGCGTCGAACCGTTCGATGAGCGACGGGGTGACCGTCTCTGCCTCGCCCTGCTGCCACTCCTGCTCAGCGAGGGTCGTGCGGGCGGCGCGGAGATCCTGGGCGGCTCCGGGCCATCCCAGCTCGACGCCGATCGTTGCGCGGACCAGCATCGACTGGGCGTGCTCGTGGCGCATTCCCCGTTGCTCCGCGGCCGTGAGGCTGCGGCCGAGGAGCCGTCGGGCGCGCCGCGGACGACCGCGCATCGCCGCGATCAGCCCGGCTTCCCGCAGGGCGTGCGGAAGGTTGTTGCGGTACGAGCGACCCAACCGCCGGGCCTTGCGGGCGGCGCGCGCTGCTCGACGCAGCAGCGCCTTGCGCCGTCCCGGCAAGCTCGCGGGGATGCTTTCCGCGTGCACGCGCAGCGCGGTGGTGAGCCAGGGCCAGATGGGAGCCACGTACTCCTGGCGGAGGCCCGCCGCCGTCACCATCGCCGCCGCCTTCTCGAGAACCGCGGCAGCGGCGGCCGGGTCGCCTTCGGCCAGCAGGCCGAGTGCTTGCGCCTGAAGCACTTCCGCCCTGGTGTGCACGTCGTGGGTCGGTCGCGCCAGTTCGGCCTCCACCAGTTCGCGCGGAGCGCGCCCGCCCGATGCCTTCGCCCAGGCGCCGAGGGCGATTCCGCGGGCCTGGGCGTCGCCGATCTCGGCTCCGGAGTGATAGACACTGCGCGCGATCTCCGCCGCGCCTCGAAGGTCGCCGAGCCGGTACAGGGAGAACGCGAGGTGCCACCTGGCGGTGTTGACCTCCCAACGGTCACCCGTGCGATCGAGCAGACGGACGGCTTCGCGGCACCGCCCGATGCACTCCTCGAAGCGGGAAGCGCCGTAGAGCACCACTCCGAGAAAGTGCAGCGACTGACCCTGTCCCCAGACGTCGCCGAGGTCGCGCCGGATCTTCAACGACCGCTCGCTGTAGCGAACGCCCCGCTCGAACAGGGGGATGAGCGTCATCACCGGGGCGTGCTCGGAATAGGCCTGAGCGAGCTCGGGGGAGGGCGGGTACCGCTCGGCGAGGTTCATGCCGCGCAGATGGGTCCACAGCGTGGGGAGCGAACCCCGGGAGAACCAGTAGGTGTGTGCCATCCGGCTGTGGATCCGGATGGCCACGAATTCCGCTTCGGTGCCCTCGGAACGGCGGGCCAGGAACGCGCGGGGCAGGAGCGTGTGCAGGAGCTGAACCACCAACTCCTTCATCGCCGCGAGGAAGAACGCCCTAGGGCTGGAGGGGACGCGATGGCCCAGCGAGCGCAGCGCGCTTTCCAGCGCCGTGTTCGCCGGCTCGAGCTCGCCGCGCTTGAAGGCCAGCTCACCGAGCTTTCCCTCCAGCCGCGCAGTCGAAATGGCATGCTCGGCCAGGTCCCGGGCCATCTCGTAGTGCTCTCGTGCGGGTTCGTAGAGCCCACGAAGCATCAGGACGTCGCCCAGGCCTTCGGCGATAGCGAGCCGAGTGGTGACGGCCGCGGCCGGCGCACCTCGTTCGGCGATCTCGTACTGCTGTTGGGCCGCCTGCAGGGCGTGCTGCGTGCGTGCACGTTCGGCGGCCCGCAGGGCGTAGGGCAGGGCTCGGTCGGGCTCGCCGGCGGCGTCGAAGTGGAACGCGAGGTCGAAGTTGCTTTCCGTCTGCCGCTCTTCCAGGCGCTCCGCGGCGAGCCGGTGCAGCCGACGCCGCTCTGTGGGCGTGAGCAGCTCGAGGAAGGTCTCACGGAGCTTGTCGTGGACGAATGCGCACCGGCCGGACCGGATCCAGATGATGTGACGTCGCCGGGTCTCGTCGAGCCCGTTGAAGGCCTCCGCCGGCTGTTGGCCGGCGAGCTCCGCGGCCAGCTCCGGGTCGAATTCCTTTCCGAGCACCGCCCCGACAGACAGCAGCTCGCGCGCAGCTGGCGGGAGCAGGCCGATCCGCCGGGAGAGGAAGGCAGCAGCACGTTGGGACGCGCGGACGTCGGCGAGCGCTTCGGGGTCCGTACTCCAACCGGCTGCCTCCCGGACGAGCGCGCCGGATTCCACGAGTCCACGGAGCACGGCCGCCGCCATGAACGGAATCCCGTCGGAGAGGCGGATCAGGATCTCCGCTGCCTCGGGGGGCAACGGCCCAGCCATCGACTCGGCGAGCTGGACCACCTGCTCGGCACCCAGTGGTGCGAGCTCGAGCCGCTCGGCCGTGAGCCGCCGCAGCGGATGACCGGCTTCGACCTCCTCGGTCCGGAACGCGACCACCACCAGGGTGTGCCGGGCCGCGCGTCCGGCCTGTTGTTGCCAGTGCAGTAGGACCTTGAGGCTGAGGTCGTCCGCCCACTGGCCGTCGTCGAGCAGGAGAACGGCCGGCCGCGTGTCGGATCCGATCGCGTCGAGCAGCGCCGCGATGGCCTCGATGGTGCGGGTCTCCGCGAAGGCTTCCGGACCGGGCGTCTCCTCGCCCTGGCCGAGCACCTCGCGCAGTTCCGGCAGCGCAGCGCACAGCGCGTCCCGCCGCTCGCCCAGGCGCCGGCGGAGCCCGTCGGCGAACGCCGGGTCGGTCTGTGCCTGTCCGAGAAGTTCCGCGGCCACGGCGCGCAGCACTTCGTACGGCCGCTGGGCGCCCTGGTCCACACCCTGACCGCGGTAGATGCGCGCCCCGCTCGCGGCCGCACGCAAGGTGAACTCCTCGAGAAGCCGGCTCTTGCCGCCGCCGGAGTCCGCTTCCACCAGCACCGCGCCGCCGGTACCGGCCCGGGCAAGGGCCACCTGGCTCAGCAGCGCCTGCATTTCCACGTCCCGGTGGACGAAGGCGGGCTCGGCCAGCGTGCGCCGGCGGTCGCGCGCGCCGACCACGATCCGCGGTTCCGCTTCGCCCCGAGCCAACGCTGCCGTGATGGTGAGGACGTCGGCGAGCGCCGCGTCCGCCGACTGGTAGCGGTCGTCAGGGTCCGGCGCGAGCAGACGCCCCAGAACCTGCTCGACCGCCCGGGGGACCTCGAGGTTCATGCTGGCGAAGTCCGCGAGCGGGGTGGACAGGTGCAGGCGCAACACCTCACCGAGCGTGGCTCCTGGATAGAGGGGTCGTCCGGCGAGGCACTCGAAGAGGACCGTCCCCGCGGAGTAGAGGTCGGATCGCTCGTCCGGGCTCCGCTCGATCAGCCCCGCCTGCTCCGGCGACATGTACCGGACGCTGCCGGCCGGGACGTCCCTGGTCCCCGAGTGCAGCCACGCGGTGCGGGCGAGGCCCAGGTCGATCAGGGTCGCGCGTTCGAGCGGATCGCCTTCGCTGACGATGATGTTCGACGGTTTGACGTCGCGGTGCAGCACGCCTTGGTCGTGAGCGTCCCGCAGCGCCGCGAGCAACGAGCGGGCGAGTGTGAGGGTGTCGCCGAGCGGCAGGGGTCCGCGTTCCAGGCGATCCTGGAGGCTCGATCCTGGGATGAAGGGAGTGACGAGGCAGGCCAGGTCGCCGTCGCGGTCGAAGTCGAGCAGCGGCGCCACTGACGCGCTCTGCAGGTGGCGGAGTGCGGCCGCCTCGTGCTCAAGTCGGAGCCGGGCGGCGGGAAGCAGCCGTGACACCCGGGCTGTCTTGACCACGACCTGGGCACCGCTCGCCAGGTCCTCCGCGAGGACCGTGCGAACGGGGTGAGCGTCCTTGAGTACGCGCACCACGCGGTAGCGCCCGAGCAGAACCTCCGGGGGCAGGGTGGGATCAGGCGTCACCGATCACCCCCCGGACTCTCCCTTCACGGAGTTGTCGGCGCCTCTTCGCTCCGACTTGAGGGTCGACGCCGGACCGTTCGGTCAACCTCCGACGAGAGCTGAGTGCGCAGCGGCAGTGATACCGGGGGCGGCGCATCGCGAGTGGGTTCCCGCCCGCCGTTCGCGACGATGACGGCGATGTGCGGCAGCACGACTGCGACGCCGAGAAGCATCCAGCGCCACGGAGAAGGAGTGACGACCGCGGCGAGGAAACACAGGGTCCGCACGCCCATGAACAGGACGTAACGTCGTTGCCGGGCACGAATGTCCGCGGTCAAGCTGTCGCGAACACCGGTGACGCTATGGACCGGCTCGTGCTTTCGGCTCCTCGTCTTCATGAGGCAACTGTAGTGACGTAATCGCTTCAAAAGCGCGCCAGGGCTGTGATCAGATCGGCACCCCTTGGCCGGCCGCCACCTATCGGTACACGCCGGCTCGGGCGAGACGTCGGCGGCGCTTGAGGGTCCACCCAGTCAGGAGTCCCAGCAACGTGGCCGTCACCAGACCGCCGGTCATGGCCGACCAGCCGAGCGGGACCCCGCCGACGAGCAGATCCTGCGCATCGGCGCCGCTCGAAGCGGGGGGCGCCTCGTTCGTACTCACCCCGATCGCCGGATCGGCGTCGACGTCGCTGACAACGGCGGCCGACAGCGGCTCCACCAACTGCCCGACCGGCTCGATCCGCCCGGCGTTCGCGAACCCGTACTCCAGGAGTGCGGCGGCGTCGCTGGTGATCCGCCCGCCCGGGGTGAACATCAGGGTGGCCACGATTGTGCGACCGTCGCGTTCGGCCGCGGCGATCATCGTGTTCTGCGCCTTGGTCGTGTAGCCCATCTTGACGCCGATGGCGCCGGGGAAGTCGTTCAGCATCAGGCGGTTCTCGGTGCGGACGTACATCGTCTCGTCCGTGAACGGGGAGTCGGCCGGGACCGAGAGCGCATGGAAGGAGTGCCGGATGGTGCTGATGTAGTGGCGGAGATCGCCGCGGGAGAGCGCCGCCCGGCCCCACAGCGCGAGGTCGTACGCGGAGGCGAACTGCCCGTCCGCGTCCAGCCCGCTCGGGGTCACCACGGTCGTGTCGTTGGCCTGCAGGCGGCGCGCCTCGGCCTGCATCATCGCCAGCCCGCGCTCCAGCGTCCCGCCACCGGCCTTGGCCAGTGCGGTGGCGGCGTCGTTGCCGGACTTCAACAAGAGGGCGTACCAGAGATCGTCGACGCGGTAGGTGTGCCCGGGCCACAGGCCCACCCGGGTGCCTTCCTGCTCGGCGTCCTCCCGGTCGGCGACGTAGGTGTCGGTCACGTCCACGCGCGGTGCCATGGTCAGCGCCAGCAGCGTCTTGAGCGTGCTCGCCGGTCGCAGTTTGCGGTGCGGGTCGCGCGCTGCGAGCACCTCACCGGTGTCCGCGTCGGCGAGCACCCACGCGGCGGCGCTCGTGGCGGGCAGTGCCGGCGCCCCGGGGGCGGTGACGAAGCCGGTCTCGGCCAGGCGCGGACCACCGACCACCGACCCGGCGTCGGTCGTGCTGGGTGTCGACGTGCTGGTCGAGGCACCCGGGATCGGTTCGGGTGTGCTCGCCATCGCGGTCGCCGGCAGCAGTGCCCCGATGACGACGCCGAACACCGCGACTGTCCGATGACGCATCCGCCCTGCCCTGCCCCCTGTCGCCCTGAAGCGACGCCCCCTGCGGAGGTCCGGCGCGGATGCGCTCCCCCTGTCACGCGAATTTAAGCGGCGCGGAAGCGTCGGCGCGGGGCTTTGGACTGATCGTGGAAGTCCCGACGCGACCGCAAGCAGACAAAAGGGGATCCGCAGCCCCTTTGGGTGGAGGAGCCGCGGGCGAACCGTGGGCTGGAACGTCATCGCCCGCAGCGGAGAAAGTGGTCCATAACGGGGTAGCACTCGGCGCGAGGGGGTCTTCCCATGCGCTCGAACACATCACACCGCCGGTGGGGCGCCGGCCGATTCGTCGGCGGCGCCGTCATGGTCGGCCTGCTGATCGCGATCCTGATCGCGCCCATCGCCGCCGCGATCACCACCGCGACGCGCTCGGGCGCAGCGGCGCTGACCGAGACCATCCCCACGACCTTCCTCGCCCCGGACCTACCGGCCCGGTCCACGGTGCTCGCCTCCGACGGCTCCGAGCTGGCAACCTTCTTCCGCCAAGATCGGGAGGAAGTCCGCTTGGACCAGGTGGCCGCGGTATTCAAAGATGCGGTGCTGGCCACCGAGGACGCTCGCTTCTACAACCATGGCGCGGTCGACCTGGTCGGGATCCTGCGAGCGTTGGCGACCAACATCGCCGAAGGCGGCGTCGTGCAAGGTGGTTCGACGTTGACCCAGCAGTTCGTCAAGCAGTCCCTGGTGAGTCGTGCCAACGGCGCCGAGGCGGCCGAGACGGCGGCGACCGAGACAACGGTGTCTCGCAAGCTCCGCGAGATCGGCCTCGCCATTGCGGTCGAGGAGCGGCTGAGCAAGGACGAGATCTTCGAGCAGTACCTCAACCTCGTCTACTTCGGCAACAGTGCCTACGGCATCGAGATCGCGGCCCGCCGGTACTTCGCCACGACGGCCGCCGACCTGGCGCTGCCGCAGGCCGCATTGCTCGCCGGGCTGATCAAGGGTCCCAGCACGTTCGACCCGGTCCGGAACCCAGCAGCCGCCGCGGAACGGCGCTCCCTGGTGCTCCGGCGGATGGTCGCCGCCGGCTCCATCGACGAGGACCAAGCGAGCCAGGCCGACGGTTCCCCACTCGGATTGGACCTCACACCGCCGCTCAACGGGTGCGCGGTTGCCAGGCATCCGTATTTCTGCAGCTATGTGCTGGCCGAGATCCGCGCCACGGAGGGCCTCGGGGCGACCGCCGACGAACGGTTGGCCCGCCTGCTCGACGGCGGGCTGACGGTGCGCACGACCCTGGATCCCGTTGTCCAGGACGCCGCCGTCGCCGCGGTCAAGGACCACATCGGTGTGGACCACAAGATCGCCACCGCCATCGTCATGACCGAGCCGGGCACGGGGGCGGTGCGGGCGATTGCACAGAACCGACGCTGGGGCGAGGGCAAACGCGAGACCACGTTGAACTTCGCCTTGGACGAATCCCAGGGTGGAAGCGCGGGCTTCCAGGCCGGGTCGACCTTCAAACCGTTCGTGATGACGGCCGCACTCGATCAGGACACCAAGGCCTCTCTTTACCTCAACGCCCCCTCCGAGATCACCGTGGACGGATTCGAGAACTGCCGGACCGACGCGCCATTCGCTCCGTACACGGTGGGCAACTACGACGACAGCTCCTACGGCGCCATCGATATGAGTGCCGCCGCGGCCATGTCGGTGAACACCTACTTCGTTCAGCTCGCGGAGCGCACGGGCACCTGCGCACCGCCGAAGCTCGCCGAGTCGATGGGGCTGATGCGGGCCGACGGCGAGCCGCTCTCGCGGGTCCCCTCTTTCGTGCTCGGGGTCGACGAGGTCTCGCCGCTGCGGATGGCCGAGGCCTACGCCACCCTCGCCGCCGACGGGATGCATTGCGATTCCCATGCGATCACCTCGATCACCTCGATCGACGGCATCGAGATTGATCCTCCCAAGGTCAGATGCGAGCGGGCGATCGACGCCGACGTGGCCCACGAGGTAACGGGGTTGCTCGAAGACGTCATCAGCGGGGACAACGTCCGGCGCACCGGAGCGGCGATGGCGTTGGGGAACCGCCCGGCGGCGGGCAAGACCGGCACGACCAACAACGTCACCGCGGTCTGGTTCGCCGGCTACACCCGCGACCTCGCGGCCGCCGTCTGGGCTGGTTACCCCGGCTCGTCCAAACCCCTGCGCGACGTGACGATCCGCGGCGAGACCTACGCGGCGCTCTTCGGGGGCGCGCTGCCTGGCCCGATCTGGCGCGACGCGATGATCGATGCGCACAAGGGCGTGAAACCCCGGGAACTCGTCGCGCGAGACGAGCGGAGCTGAACGGTCTGACGCTGAGACCGCTCTGCGATATCCGTCAGTGTGGCAACCGCGGCTCCCACATCGTCGGCACCCCGGCACCCCCTTCGCAATGGGACGAGCTGTCCACGCGCTCGCGGCTCGCGAGAGGCTGCCCGCCTCCTGCGATCTGATCGCTGCTTCATGTGATCGGCGTCCGGCGTCCGGCTTCCGCCCGTGCGTCCGTCTAAGACCCAGCCCCAGGGGTAGGCCAGGCCCGTGGATGGACTGTCGGCGGCCGAGAAGGCCGAGGAGGTGGGCGACAGCGCCCCGGTCGAGGCGCTGGCCCGGCTGGGATTGATCGCGTACGGGGTCGTACATCTCCTCATCGGCTGGTCGGCGTTGGTGATCGCGTGGAGGCACTCGGGGCGCCCGGCGGACACCTCCGGTGCGATGAACACTCTCGCCGGACAGCCTTTCGGGCGGCTCCTGCTCGCCCTGGTGGCCACGGGGCTGGTGGCGCTCGCCGTGTGGCAGATCAGCGAGGCAATCTGGGGGTACCGCGACCGCACGGGCATGAAGCGGACCCGCAAGCAGATCAGCAGTACCGGCAAGGCCGCCTTCTACGCGGCGCTGGGGTACAGCGCCGCGTCCGTCGCCATCCGCGGGGGGGCCTCCAGTTCCCGTGCGCAGCAGGAGCGGACCTCGGGTGTGCTGGCGCTGCCGGGTGGCCAGACCTTGGTCGTTCTGGCGGGGCTGGTGACGATCGGGGTCGGCGTGTCCTCCCTGCGCCGGGGAGTGACCTGCTCCTTTAGCAAGGAGATCGACTCCTCGTCGATGTCACAGGCCGCGAGGGCAACGGTCACCCGGCTGGGGCAGGTCGGCCACATCGCCAAGGGGATCGCGCTCGGGGTGGTCGGCGCCGTGTTGATCTACGCCGCGTGGACCTTCGATCCGAAGGAGTCCCGGGGCCTGGACGGCGCGCTGCGCACGATCGCCGAGCAACCCTTCGGACGGGCCCTGCTCACGGCCGTGGCGATGGGGCTGATGGCCTTCGGCCTGTTCGCGATCGTGCAGTCGAGGTATCGACGGATGTGAGGTCTCGCCGCCCCGAGTGAGGTCGCCCGGGTCGGTCGGGAACCCTCTGCCGGCTGCCCACCCCGTCGCCGACGGCGTCAGCTCTGCGGGATCTGGAGTCGCGGCGCTGGGCAGCGGCGACCCACCCTGGGACCGGCCGGTCGCGGGGCCCCCGGGACTTACTGCCCTGCCCGGCAACGCTGCGCCGTGCGAGCCTCGCGGGCATGACCTGCAACGACCTACAGGTGAAGACCGTCCCGGTCCGGGTCGTGCCCGCTGCGGGCGCCCTGACAGGGGCGATGATCTCGGGCATCTTCGGCGTGGCCTGGACCCAATGGGGCGCCTCGGGAATCTCCGGCGCGGCCTCGGCGGCGATCCGGGTGGCGGGGATCGTGGTCGGGCTGGTGATTGTCATCTGGAGCGCCCGCCTCCGGCGGTCCGCTCCTCGCGAGGTAGGAGGCGGATCCCTGTTCTCCTCGCGCGCCTATCGGGTCGTCGTAGCGCTGGAGGTGACGGGTCTGGTCGGCGGGGCGATGCTCCTCGGTGCGGCTGGGCACAGCGAGTACGTCGTCGCCTGGTACGCCACCGCGGTGGGAGTTCACTTCCTCGCGTTCGGGCGACTCTTCGATGCCGTGTTCTACCGGTTGGGCGCGGCGCTGATCGCCGCCGGCCTGGCCGGGGCGGCGGTGGGCTTGGCCGGGGGTGGCGCCGGCGACATCAAGGCGACCTCCGGACTGCTCGCCGCGGTAAGCCTGTTCGCCGCCGGCGGCGTGACCCTGCTGCGGAACAGCGGGCCGCGGTAGTCCGCGCATCGCGTCAGTCCTGCGGAAGGGGGTCCGACCTGGATGGCGGCGCTGGCATGGCGCCTCCTCTATGCGAGGTCTGGATTCTGTGGTGGCCTTGATGGGCCGCAGCGTTGGCAGCGTTGCCAGTTGTCGGCGCTGGATCCGATGAAAGGTGCGCAGCATGACCGATCACGAGCTGTCAGAGCTGCGGGCACAGGCCTCGAACGGTGATCGAGATGCGGTCGCCCAGCTTGTCGAGCTCGCGGGCGAGCGGGGTGACTTGGGCGAGCTGCGCCGACTTGCCGACGAAGGCAGTACTGACGCGGTGGACCAGCTTGTCGAGCTCGCCGGCGAGCTGGGTGACATCGATGAGCTGCGACGCCTCGCTGTCAGCGGCAGCCGTGATGCGGCCGACGTATTGGCCGAGCTTGCTTCCGAGCAGGATGGCAGCCCGTAGCGGGGCTCCAACGGCTCCTCGAGCACCAATCCTGAGTGAACCGTGTTGAAAGTGACTGACCATCAGAATAGAAGGGGCCGGATGGCAGTCCAGGTGCTAACACCAAGTCGGCGCGACCATTCGTCAGATCTTGGTCGGAGAATCCACATTCAGCCGGAACCAGACGGTCTTGCCGGACGGATCCGTCTCGGTGCCCCAGGCCTCGCTGAGGAGATCGATCAAAGCGACTCCCCGCCCGCCCTCCCGGTCGAGGTCGGCCAGGTTTCCCAGAAGTGGCTGCCCGGGGCCGCCATCGCGGACCCGGACCTCCAGCGTTTGCGCTCCACCGCACCGGACCTCGAGCACGATCGGCGGTGCCCCGTGGCGGACGGCGTTGGTCACGAGTTCAGAGACCAGCAGTGCGGCGTCCTCGCACACCCGGCCGTCGTGGCAGTTGCAGTAGGACTCGTCGAGGAAGTCCCGGGCCGTCTTCCCGGCCTCCGGCGTACAACGAAGTTCGATGCGGCGCGGCGAGGTCAGGCACTCCACGAGATCTCCTTTTTCGGGCGACGCCGCCGCGGCCGCCGGCGACGTGACACCGTCGCGCGGCGCGCTCCTGCCGGATGGCCGAAGCCAAACCCTGTCTACCCGAATGCAGCCCGGGCAGACGTGGAAGCACTAACCCACGTGTGGGGGGAGACGCACCGGGCCTGCCTCCGCGGGGCGGGGTCGATCCTGGGGGTGCAGGCGGACGGCGATCAGTGCGACGTCGTCCGTCGTTCCCGCGTCGAGCAAGGCCTCGAGCACGCGGTCGCACAGCTGGTCCAGCGGCAGGTCCGCGAGCCGGGCCAGGTTCTCGCGCAGCAACGCCAGGCCGGCGTCGAGGTCTTGGCCACGTCGCTCGACCAGGCCGTCGGTGTAGAGCAGGACCGTAGACCCGCGGCGCAGCGCGACGGCGGTCTCGCCGCGCGCAGTCTGCGGGTCGAGCCCGAGCAGCAGGTCCGGATGGCCGGCGGACAGGACGGTGACATCGCCGTCGGGATCGAGGACCATCGGCGGCGGGTGCCCGGCGTTGGACCAGCGCAGCCAGGTGATGTCCTGCTCGCGCTCCTGCGGCGTCTGTTCCAGGCGGGCCACGACCGCGGTGGCCGTGGTGTTCACCGCCAGGCCGAGCATGGCGGCGTCCAGGTTCGACAGGACCTCGGCCGGCGCCGCGCCGGTGTGCCACGCGAGGGTGCGCAGCATGCTGCGCAGTTGCCCCATGGCCCCGGCGGCTGCGGTGTCGTGGCCCATCACGTCACCGATGACCAGCACGGTGGCCCCATCGGGTTGCAGGAAGGAATCGAACCAGTCGCCACCGACTGAGGCGATCTCGGCCGCGGGGACGTAGCGGACGGTGATTTGGCAGTGATCGGGCTCCGGCGGTTCGGTGAGCAGGCTGCGCTGCAGGCCTTCGGCCAGGCTGTGCTGAGCGGCGTACAGGCGGGCGTTCTCCAGGGCCAACCCGGCCCGGTCCGCCACGTCCTGGGCGACCGCGAGCTCGTCGGCCGACATCGGAGGGCGGTCGGCGCCGCGGGCCAGCCCGAGGAAGCCGACGACTCGCCCGCGGGCCGCCATCGGCAGTCGCGCGGACGACACGGGGGCCAGGGCGGTCAGGGCGGCTTTCGCCTGGGGAGAGTTCAAGGTGCGCAGCACGTAATCGGTGGTGCCGGCGGGCAGGATCAACTGCTGCGGGCTGTGGCAGGTGTGGGGCCCGAACTCGGCATGGGTGCGGCCGGTGAAGCGGTCGCGCATGTACGCCTCCAATGCCGGCCTCATGGCCGGGTCGACGTGGTGGCCCGCCACGTTGCGGTGCGTCTCCCCCTCGACGAGGGAGACGACGCACCAGTCGCCCAGCAGCGGCACCACCATCTCGGCGAGCCGGGTCACCGCGGTGGTGACATCCCGGCCGGCAGCCGTCAGCTCCACGCTGACCCCGGAGAGGAGCACCAGTCGCTCGGTGGCTTGCCGGGCCAGGTCCTGAGCGAGATGACGGACCGTCACGTCAAAAAAATATAGTGACAACCCGGCCGAGGTGGGCGCGGCCGGCTGAACTCGAAGGGCGGGAACGAGATATCCTTCCGGGCCTCCGGCCCCACTGCGGACCAGTCGTAGGAGAGCGTCACCTTGGTCTCGTCCGGGCCGGCGGGCGTGAGGTCGTAGCGCCAGATCCAGCCGCCGAACTGGAGCTCACCGCTGCCGGTGGCGTCGTAACCCGGCTGCCAGGAGATGGCGCGGGGCGGGTCGAAGGACTCCACGCGATTGCCGATCTCGTAGTTGCCGTCCGGGTGGTTCTTGTGGAACATGCCCATGCGGAAGATCTGGCCGCTGCGGGTCAGGGGATCGCCGTCGACCGGCTTGCACACCCAGCCGGTGCCGTCGATCGCGGCGTGTTTCGCGGGATCCGCGAGCACCGCGAACACGTTCTCCGTCGACGCCTTGATCGTGGTGGTTGCGCGAAGAACCTCTTCAGTCATGCCCAGCATCCCTTCGGTCCGCACCCTTCGAGCGGACACCTGCCCGCCCCGACATCACTTCAGACTGCGCGGACGCGCAGAACTCATCGGGAGGTTCCGTTTCGCTGGGAGGACGGGCTCGACGCGAGAACGCTTTCCTGGAGTCGAACTCGTGGGCCGAGTTCGGCGAGTGGCATCTCGGGCTCGTCGACGGAGCGACGGACGAGACGAAGGGCCGGTACGGACTCGACAACACGCGGGCGTAGGGCCGTCCCGGACCTGCTCGCGCCGGAACACAGCCGAACGGTTTGGCCCGAGGCGCTTGGGGCAGTGGCGAAAAACTGCTCGTGGGTGTCAGACCTGACTCGGGTCCAGCGCGGACGCCTCTGGTTCCCACCTCTCGGCGCTCGCTGATCGAGACATGTGAGACACGATGCCCGTTTTCCTCATAGTCGTCCTGGTGCTGGCCCTGATCGCTCTGGTGGCAATGCTCGTCGTTCGGTCCCGCGCCTCTCGAACCCCTAACCCTCGCAGCAAGCAACGAGCCAAGCGGGAAAGTGCCGAGGTCCAGGACGACGCGTGGCCGGCAGAGGTCGTGCCGGTCAGTGGGGACGCAGGCGATGACGCGCCGCGGATGCCGATGGGCGACCTGCCGCCGCGCCCGAGTCGTCGCCGTAAGTAGGACAGTCACGGGAGCCGGATCGGCTCGCGCTGTTATCCGCCCGCAGCTGACGCGGAGTCAGAGCGGCTGGCCGTGCTTTCGGCGAGGGCCTGCTGATCGGCGACCCAGGCATCGATGTCGCCCCACAGCTCGTCCAGCCAACGCCTGCACCCGGCCTCGTCGGCCACCGCGGGACGCGCCTCGTTCCACCACACCATGTGCAGCTCGCGGCGCAGCGGCAGGGCCCGCCACAGTGCGCCGGCCTCGAGGAGGTCGTCGTGGCCCGTGTGCATGAACACCGCCACCTGCGCGTGCGGCGCGGCGGTCAGGGCCGCGAACGTGCCGCCGGGTCGCGGCGGCAGGACGTGGG
>NZ_JACDFE010000242.1 GCF_013815995.1 Sporichthya sp. | reverse complement strand
CAAAGCTTCCACTGGTCGCTCAGGCCGCTTCGTCTTCCGGAAAGGGATTGGGCTCCCCGGACTCCTCGACCAGGAAGTAATCGACGGGCTTGCCGGTCGCCTCAGCGTACCGGATCAACATTTCGGGGCCGGGTCTGTGCTTGCCCTGCTCAAGTTTGATCAGATGCTGGCGAGTAACGCCGCCCATCCGTTGCCCGATCGCGTCATGGGAGATGTCTGCATGTCGCCGCGCGCGTCGCATCCGGGCGGCGATCAGAGGCAGCGGCGCGTCCTTGATCTTCCGCCGCACCTCGTCGATACCGATCGTTGTCTCGCTCATGTCGCGTAGTCATACCACGTCTCACGCGACGTGTCAAGAGCTGGCTACAGCACGATCCTTCGTATCGTCTCGAGCGGGCACCCGTCCTTCACCAGCCGCCTGAGCTGCCCGATGTCGATCGGCGACTCCGCGAACAGCCGTGCTTCCGGCGACGTCAGGCCGGCGTCGAGCGCTTCCCAGTAGCGGCGGCGGCGAACCCTCTCAGCCTCGTTCGGCTTGACGGCCGGCTCGAGCTCAGTTTTCGCCACCGCACCGATCCGTCCTAGACCAGACCGGCTGGCATCCGGAACTCGGAGAGCGCTCTGGTGCCGACCTTGACCGCGTTCGCGTTGCGGCCATCCTGACCCCGCGACCCCCAACCGGTACCGGCCAGCACCGGACGTTGCGCCAAAGCCTCCGCATATGTGCGACCCACCCGATAAGGAACCGTCTCGAAGACAACGTCGCTGGTGACCCCGTTGCTCCAGTAGCCGCCCTGCCAAAGCGTCGTCATCCCCTCACCCGGCCAGTAGGTCTGGATCGACGGCTCGTTCACCTTCAGCACGCCGTTCGTCCACACCTGCAACAAACCGCGGCCGCCCTCGTCGGAGCGCCCCCAGCGAACCCGAATCACGAAATCCAGCCACGACCCTACAGCCGCCGTCGTCTCAGCTTCCGCCAACGCCTGGAAGTGATAGGGCCACCGCTCGAGCTCGCACGGCTGAACTGTCGCCAACAAACCGCTCGTGCCGTCGACGTACGTGGAGCCGCGATACCAGTCGAGCGCAAGCGGCGCGGTCCCGCACGACGTGCCGCGCTCGTTGCAGTAGTTGAAACCCTTCGGTGCGTCGGAGCCGTGCTGATGCCAGTCGAGCCACCGTCCCGGCGACCCCTGCACGCACTTGAGCGACGCGATCACCCACGTTTCGCGCCCCTGATGCAACCCGCCCGGCTCCCAGCGGATCGTCCCCATGTCCGCCTGGTTAGTGGAGCCGGACAGGAACGTCTCGACGGTGGGTTGTTTCCAGACGAGCCAGTGCCAGGCGTGTTTCTCGCCGCCGGGGTACGGAAGCACATAGGGGCCGGGATAGATCGTGTGGCGGTACACGTCTACTGTGCCGGTCGGCGAAGGCGGCGGAGGTGTCGGAGTTACTTGCCCGCCGATCTTGCCCAATGCGTCCATCGCCTTCCACCACTCGGTCTGGGAGACGTCCGCGTACTTGCCTTGTTGCAGACGGGACAGCCACGACGGGTAGCTAATCGACGTTTTCTTGAGCGCCGCGAGCGCGAGGTCGCGGAGCTCCGTGTCGGTCATGCGACCGGCTCGACGTTGGTGTAGGTGTCGGCCCCGAGCTGGGCGGTGTTGTCACTGCCGATGTTGAGCGCGAGCAGACCCTTGAGCGCGGATGCGAGCGCCGCGAATCCTGCGACTTTGAGTGCGTCCTGCCAGCCGATCCCGAGCGAGTCGAACACGGGGCTGGCGAGCAGCGCCCCAACGAACGTTTGGATTGCTGTCCAGGCAATCCGTTCGGCTGCGTCGATGATGAAACCTTTGGTCATGATGTCCTCTCTAGACGCTGATGGTGCCGCTGTCGGCGCCGCTGTCGGAGCCGGTGACGGTGACGTCGGCTGAGCCCTGGTAGTCGGCGGGGAAGGTGACGGTCGCGTACCCGTCGTTCTTCGTCTCGCGGGTCGACGGGTTGTCGGGGTCTTCCTGGTTGACGCTCGAGATGGTGACGTTGTCTCCCTTGACGAGCGACGTGTCCCATTTGATCTCGACGCCTCGCCTATCGGTGTTGATCTCAACCATGCTGTTCCTTCCTGTTAGATGGCGTTGGTGCCTGCGACCACGATGATCACGGTGCAGACGGCGATGATGAGCAGGCAGATGTCAGCGACGCTCAGGTTCATTCGGTTTTGCTCCTTTCAGGTGAGGGCGATCGAGAGAATCATTCGGTCGAAGTCTGTTACGACGAACGTCGCCTGGCCGCGTGCGCCCCGGTATCTACCAGTGCCGCCCGTGACCGACACGATCCCCCTGAACGAAGACTTGCTCGCGCCCGCAAGCGTGATCTTCCCCAGCGGAAACCGGGCCTCGAACGCGCACAGTCGTGCACCCTCTGTGACCCACCGGCAGCCGATGATCAGCGTGCCGATCGCGCGGCCTTGCCGATCGTTTAGTCGCCACTTCTGATCGACCGTGTCATCGGCCCGTCCCGGGCGACCGGTCTGGTTTGTTGTTCTGACCAGCGCCAGGGCTGTGACCTCGATCCGCCCGACGACCGCGGCGGCCGACGACGGGAGCACAAGCGCAGCAACGGCGAGGATGACGGCTGCGCGCACGATCATGGTTCGATCCCCGGTCGGAGTGGACACGGTTCCTCGCCCTTGGGTTCGAGCGCCACGATCGCGTCCCGAAAGTCCTGACGTACTTCCGGCGGCAGTTCCACTTCCGGATTCGTCCCGGTCGTCCGGAGAACGCTGACGATGATCGCGTCCTGCACCTCGTTCTCCCTGCACTGCTGGGAGACCGCGTCCGCCAAACCTTCGTCACGTCCTTGCAGGGCGGCGCTGACGGCGACCGTTAGCGCCCTGATCTGTTCGATCGCATCGTCGGCGCGCTCGATCGCCTTACGGTTGTCCTCGGCGACATCGCGGGTGCTTTGTTGGCGGTCGTAAAGGTAGTACCCCAGGAGGAGTGACGGGATCAGCGAGACGAACGCGAGCGGGAGCGCGATCAGTACCGAGATGCGGGGCAGCAGCCTCTTGTCACGCTGCACCCGCCGTGTCTCTGCTTCGACCCGCTGGTTCTCTGCTTCGCGTCGGCCATGCGAGACGGATTCACGTCGTGTCTCTGCTTCGACGCGTCCACCCTCTGCTTCGACCCGACCTGTTTCCTCCTGCTCATCCTCGGTGAGCACAATCTGGGTGCCGCCTTCGGCGATCCTGCGATCCCTCTCCTGTTTCTGGCGTTTCTCTTCCGCCGCAGCGCGGATAGCCTCAGCTTCCACCGCGACCTGCTCCAACTCGGTAGCGGCTTCTTCGGCGACCTGCTCCAGCTTGTCGGCAGCATCTTCCGCGGCTCGTTTGATCTCAGTCACAGTGGCCCCCACGCATAGATCGAATAGACGATGAGCCCGGCGAGCAGCGCGAGCACGAGCACGTCGGCCAAATGCGAGAAGAACCAGTGGATCCGCTGCTGGCGATCCGTCACTTCCCGTTCTCCCATTTCCCGATCAGGAACCTGGACAGCACCCCGGAGCCGACGATCCCCAAACAGACGGCGGCGAACGTCATCGCGATCGGGTTGTAGGTGCCTCTGAACGTCTCGACTCCGAGCAAAACAAACCCCGCGATCGACGAGGCTACGGCTCTGATCCGCTCCCACCATGTCCAGCCTCCTCGCTGAGGATCTACGACCATCCACGGTTACGGCACGAGCGCTGCCCCCGTCAGCACGGTCATGCTCCCAGCGCCCCGAGCTCCGGCCAGTTGCCCGGCGTCATCCCCTCCGACACATACACAGCGATCTGCCGTCCCCACGCGTCGAGCTCGCCCGCGCCGCCGTAGACCGAGAGCGCCGTGTTGTTCCAGAGCCCAGGGGTGGGGTTCGCGTAGTCGATGCCGCGCTGACCTGCCGCCCACATCATCTTCGAGATCGGGAAATGCGCGCCCCCATCCTGGACGTATGTCTCGATGAACGCGTGCGTGCAATAGGGTCGCAGCGCCTCGTACTCCACCGTCGTGAGCTGCCCCTCCGGATACTGGGTCGTTGGCTCCCGACGCATGAACGTGTTCAGCCCGTAGAGCGTCGTGATCAGCGACCTCGAGACGCCCGCGCCCGCGCCGGCCTGAAGGTTCTGGAGCGCCCGCTGGTACTCGTCCGGCGTCTCGATCTGCGGGATGTAGCCGTCCGCTCTGGCGACCGTCACCGCTTCCCCGTCACCAGTTTGTGGCGACCCCCACAGCGCGACCTTGAACCCGAACGCGCGGCACCTGTCAGGCACCGTCGGCGCGAACTGGCCGACCTGCAACGCCACAGTTTTCACGCCAGCAGCGCGCATCCGCTGCAGCGCCTCGTCGTTATCGCGGTACTGCGAATCGGAGAACCATCCCCACGCGGTGAACATCACCGGCATCGGCAACGCCCACGTGCTCGCCGGCTTCGCCGGGCCCGGTGGCGGCGGGGGCGGAGGAGGCGGACCGAGAGGCACCGCCTGATTCGTTTTCTTCAAAATGTCCCAACACCACGACGGGATCGACGCCGGCAGATTCGGCGGCCTAGACGCCTCCGGGTTCGAGAACCGCTCCCGCTGCCACGCAACCCAGCCGAGCACGCTCCAGCAGTAGGGAGCGACGACCGACACGTCGCTCGGCACCGTCGACGGCCTAGGGTTGGGGGAGCCTTTGAATCGCCAGATCACCCACGCGAGCAGCCAGTCATGCTGTGGCGTCGTGGGGATCTGGATCGGCGCTCGAGCGTTGACCTTGTCGAGCACCTCGTACGGCCAGACCTTCGGGATCATCTCTGCGACCGGGAAGCTCGTGGGCCGCGGGTCGGGGCGGCCTTTGCGTCGCCAGATGCACCAGTAGAGAACCTCGTTGGCGTAGGGGGGCACGACGGCCGGTAGCGTCGCGGGCCTTGTTTCTGTTGTGCCGCTGTTGATGCGCCAGGTGATGTAGTCGACGAGCCACGAGTCGGGTGCGGCGGGCCAGCTCACGGCTTGCACCTACGGCACGGAACAAGTCCGAGCTCGAGCGCCGCGCCCAGTTCCATCTCGGTCCTCCGGTGCGACACCGCCCGCGCCATCCGCACATACGCACAGCTAAACCGGTGGTAGCGCGGCCGGTTGCTGATCCTCACCACCATCGGCGGCTCGTCGACCCCGACGATCTCGCGCACCCGCGGCACATCCTCCTCACGCAACTTGTGCGTGAACGCCGACTGATCCGGTGTCAGCCTCGAGTAGGCGAGCGTGAACGCCGCCATGAACGCCTCCCCGCCGAGGTCGTAATACTCGCCGCTGTAGTCGGCCTTCTCCCACCACGAATGATCGTCGAAGTTGCCGCCGTGCCACACGAACATCAGGTCTTTCTTCTGCGTGTCGGTCAGCGGCAGGAAGTAGTCGACCGAATGCGCGAGCTCCGCGGACATCACCTCGCGCGCCAGCTCCGGCTGGGTTTCACAGCGGAGGTCGATGTAGATTCGGCCGTCCGTCCAGAACACGCCGGCGACGAACTCTCGCCCCTCGAGGCTGCGGGTCAGGGGGTGCGCGTCGCTGCTGTGGTGCGCGAGTGCTCCGTTCAGGTCTTGCCAGCCGATCGGGATCGGCCGCGACGCCGGCGACAGCTTGGCCCACGGGAAGCGGATGAAGTACGGGGATCCCGGTTCGAAGCAGCCAGCGAGGGTCTGCTGCTGCGCCTCTGTGCCCTGGAGCTCGTAGGTGCCGTCGGCGACGATCATCGAATTCCTGAGCAATGAACATGCCCCTCGTGGCCGCCGTACGAGTAGCGGCGCCACCCGCGGTCGCGCGACCAGATGCGATCACCGAGAATGACGTACTCGGTTTCCGCGCGGCCGGCCATCTTCTCGGCGAACGCCCTGGCGGTGATGTTGTTCCATCCCGTGCCAGGAGAGAATCCGAGGTCGAACGCCATTGCCGGGTTCACCGCATGATCTGACGGCGCGCCGCTCGGCAACCGTGACGCCGGGTTGTAGGTGCCCAAATCGCTCAGGCCCATCCGGCGGCCGATCGTGTACGCCTCCCACAGCGACGAATGCAGACTGTTGAACCCCTGGTTCGGCTCAACCAGCCGCGGCCTCACGCTCGCCGCGTACTCCTTCAACAACCGCACCGCAAGGTCGTCCATGTGGTCGTAGATCAGGTCGTGGGTCACCGGGCCGATCACCCCTGATTGGGAGATCCCGGCCAGCTCCTGCAGACGCTTCACATCCGTGACGAAGAAGACTCCAAAGGTGCGTCTGACGATTGGCGCTTTCGACATCAGCGTCGTCAGCCTGCCGCTCCCAAGCGCTCGAGCGACCCCGCGTTTGTGCGCCTCGACGTCCTTGCCGACCATCAGCTTCGGCAGGGTTAGTTTCAGCGTCCGGGTGAGCGCCATCGCGCTCGCCTATCGGCCTCTACGTCAGGTAGCGGATCCCGTGCCGGTAGATCACAGGCACGAGCTCTGGCGGCCCAAACATGTGGAACGCGACCGGCCACGCGGCCGTGCCG
>NZ_JACDFE010000241.1 GCF_013815995.1 Sporichthya sp. | reverse complement strand
CCGTCGCAGACAGGACAGGTGAAGCCCTCCGGCCAACGCAGCAGCTCCAAATACTCCACGCAGGCGTCATCGTTCGGGAACCAGTCCCGGAACTCCTGCACCGTGCGCGGGTAGTCGACTCCGCCTACCGGACGTTCTTTGCTCACACCCGAAATCGTACTGCACTCAAGCAGATATGCAGAATACACGTTCACCGGGTCTCCTTGGCGAAGAAAGCCGTCGCTCGCTTGAGGATCTCCACATCTTCACGCAGCCGCCGGTTCTCCCGACGCAGCTGGGCGAGCTCTGCCTGATCATCCGAACCCAGATCACCCTCGGCACGGGTCCCGTCATCGCGTTCGGCCTGCTTGACCCACTCCCGCACCGCGGTCTCGGTCAGATCGAAGTCCTTCGCGACCTGCCCCACCGAGCGGTCACCAGCCCGACACCGCTCCACGATGTCGGCCTTGAACTCCGCAGTGAACGAACGACGGGGCCGCGGCTTCTTTTTCGCCATGGTCTCCATGATCGACATCCTCTCGAGGCCGAAGCCTCACAGGTTGGATGTCCGTCCCGGCGGGTCAACCCCAGTCCCGGACCCGTCGGCACCGGTCGGCTTTGCCGCCATAAGAGTGATCTGGCGGCCGCCTCCAGCCAGATCTCAGTTCCCACGTAGGGGAACGGAAGGGCGGTTCCCGCTCCGCGGCGGTGTCCGTCCTCTGTACCCCTGGTAGCCGCGGTTTCATTCCCACGGGCGAGGTGGCGTGCGGCGGGTCATGCCACGGGCAGGCACCCGCAGGCTCAGGTCCTGCCGGATGCGGACCAGACGCAGCCGTCGCTCTGAGCGAGTACGACGAAATCGATGCCTTCGGCGTGGCAGACGTCCAAGAGATGCGGGTCAGGCGTCGCCAACGCTTGCCTAATGGTCCGGGCCACTTCAGCGGCGATGCAGTCGGCCATGCTGACCGCGCACCGAGTGCGGTGATAGTGCTGTGCGCGGAGACGTCCGGCGGCCGCTCCGAGGTGCGCGGTGACGGCGACGCCATCGAGCAGTCCGAGCTGGGCCACGTCGAGAGCAGCCTCTTCCTCATCTGCGTTGGCGATGCGGATCAGGTGATCGAGGACCTCGGCGACTCCGACTGCAGTGAGGGCGGCGTCGCCGCGGTGCAGGATGGCCTCGACTTTGGTGGCGGCCGGCTCGGCCCGCAGCAAGGCGACGACGGCGTACGCGTCGAGGACGGTCAACGGCGCGCAGCCCGTGCGGATTCGTCTTGACGGGAACGGCGGCGAGCCGCGTCTGTGGTGGGCCCTCGCCCGGCGTATTTGCCCACGAGGTCTGCCACGCCGTCGTCTGGCAGCGGTCGCATGACGACCCGGTCGCCGAGGTCGACCACAACCACGCGACGCGCGTTCCACCGGGATCGGGCGTCGGCGGGAATCGAGACCTGGCCGTTCCGGGACACAGTCATCACATAGCTGGCAGTCTCCATGACGACCATTGTATATGTATGAAAGTTCGTTGTATGCATCGCGCTCGGGCGGGACCGCGGACTCCAACGCCCAGGCGATCGACACCGAGAGGGCCCAGGCGTCTGCGGAGGCTGAAGTAGACGGTGAGTACCGACAATCTGATGCCACGTTGGATGCCATCAGGAGCCTCTTGGGTCGCCTGTAGAGCGGTGTCACGCAGAGTGGTGTACGACCCGGGCCCGTGATGGGCGTGGCGTAGTCGTGTGAGGCGGCCACCGCGTGATCCTCGAGAGACCTCTCACAGTCGACTCGCGGGCAGAATCGAACTGCCGACACCCTCTCTAGCCGGCCCGATCCAAGTCGGGGCCTCGCCCCGGCGCGGACTAGGGACCCTCGATCGACTTACCCGCGTCCTTCCAACCACCGAAGCCGCCGTCGAGGTGCGCCACGCGCGTGTAGCCCATGTCCTGCAGGGTCGCCGCGGCCAGCGCCGAGCGGCCGCCGCTGGCGCAGTGCAGGATCACCCGCTTGCCTGGGTCCAGCGGCTCCGCGTGGTACGGGCTAGTGGGGTCGGCGCGGAACTCCAGCATCCCGCGTGGGACGTGCATCGCCCCGGGGATTCGGCCGCTCGCCGCGAGCTCCTCGGGTTCGCGCAGGTCGACCAGCAACGCCCCGTCCGCCAGCTCACGCTCCACCGCGTCCGGGTCCAGGTTCTCGACGCGGCCCTTCGCCGCGGTGACTAGCTCGGATGCGCTCTTCGGCATACGGTTTGCTCCTCCGGCTCGGGCGGCACGGCGCGAGGACGTCCGTGCGCGCGACCCCGTCTGTGCTGCGGGGCCGGGTCGCGCCAGTCTAGGGGACCATCGACACCACCCGCGAACGACGCGACATGTGGTACCTGAAGCGTTACGGGTTGCCGTTCATGTGCTGAAACCTGATGCTGAAGGGGCGCGCATGAGAGAAGGGCTGAGGCAACGCAGGAGGATCGCGAGCGCGACGCGATCGAGATCCCGCTCTTACGAACCGCAACGCCTTAGAGAATTTGATTTCTACCAGACGAAGGAGACCCGCGCATGACCGCGACCGTAGGATCCCACCTCAATCAGGTCGACTTGGCCGCCGTCGGCGCCCTCGTCCAGGCTGTCAGCGAGCAGCCGGAGAAGGCGGCAACCACCTGGGGGGCCGAGGTCCGGTGGACCGGTGCGTTCAAGTCCGAGGCGACGGTGCGCGACTTCGCGCCCATGCCCTCCGACGAGCCGAAGGGCATGGGTGGCAACAACGCTGCGCCCAACCCCGTCGAGCAGCTGCTCGCCGCGCTCGGCAACTGCCTCGCGGTCGGCTACGCAGCCAACGCGACAGTCGCCGGCATCGAGATCAAGGAACTGACGATCAAGGTCGAGGGCGACATCGACATGCACTCGTTCCTGGGTCTGAAGGAAGGACATGCGGGATTCTCTGGGATCCGCACGGTCGTCGACCTCAAGGCCGACGCCGATCCCGCGGCGATCGAGGCGCTGCACCGCCGCGTCGAGGGAAGCTCGCCGGTCGGTCACACGATCTCAGCGGCTGTGCCGATCACCTTCACCGCAACCTGATTCCGCCACGAGCCGGTCGGTACGCAGCGAAACCCGCCGCCGACCGGCTCAACGCTGGGGTGGCGCACGATGGGGGTAGGTGCCTACCCGGCCGAGCGACGAGGACAGCGTCATGAAGGATCATCCGAAAGCGGCCCGGATCGCGGCGGCGGTCGCCGACCGCGACCTGACGGGCTCGGCGCGTACTTCACCGAAGACATCCGATGCGCGCCATACTGCCCGGCGGGCCGGAGGAGACTACTGGCCGGGACACGGTGCTGGATCGACTCAGTGTCTGGGTCGGTGACTACGCGGCGGTGGTCCTCGACGATTCCGCCCGGCGACGACGTCGGTGACCGACTGCTCGTGCACTACCGTCTGGTGTTCGATCCGGATGACGACCGTCGAGTGCTCACGCAGACCTGGTCGTCCACCATCTCGAACGACGGACCCATCGCGCGCATCGACCTGCTGTGCTCCGGCTTCCGAAAGTTCTGACGATGTCTCAGACGGACGCGCACGCCGCCCGCGATCCCGCCCTGGACAACTGGGGCGGGCCCGATTTCGACCTCGACAACCCGTTCCCGCTCTTCGCCGACGTACTCGCCGTCGGGCCGATCCACGAGATCACCCTGCCCGACGGGTACAAGGCCGTCCTGATCCTCGGGTACAAGGAGGCCAAGGCGGCCTTGTTGCACCCTGACCTGCCCAGGACATCGGCGTGCGGCTTGTCGGCGGATTTCGGACATCCTGGACGGCAAGGCGCAGTTCGCAGGGTCACTCCACACACTGGAGTTCTGCGCTGCCGGAAATCAGCATCGAAGTTCGCGCTGAAGCCATGCTGCGCAGCAAGACCACGACCGGCTTCAGCTATCACTAGGAGGTATCGACATGGCGAAGTCCAGCAAGGAAGCATGCTGCGGTCCCGGCTATGCGTCGCCTACAGAGGCCATCAAGGCGCCCCCGGAGTTGCTCCTTTATACGGTCGCCCTCTACATAGGCACTGGCATTCAAAAACCAGATTACCTGGCCACGATCGACGCTGATCCGGATAGTCCGACCTACAGCCAGGTCATCGCCCGGCTCGAGATGCCGGGAATCGGCGACGAGTTACACCACATGGGATGGAATGCATGCGCGTCCTGCCATGGTGATCCGACCAAGGAACGGCGCTTCCTCATCGTGCCAGGGGTGCGGAGTTCCAACCTCCACATCGTCGACTGCGCTACCGATCCGCGGAAACCGAGCCTGCACAAGGTCATCCAAGGCAGCGAAATCAAGGCGAAGACCGATCTTTCGGCACCGCATACCGTGCATTGCTTCGGATCGGACATCATCATCTCGATGCTGGGCGACGCCAAGGGAAATGCACCCGGCGGCTTCCTTCATCTGGACCAGGATTTCAACATCCTCGGGCGTTGGGAGAATGACCTCGCTGGAATGAAGTTCAATTACGACTTCTGGTACCAGCCGCGCCACAACGTCATGGTGTCGACCGAATGGGCTGCACCGAACACGTTCATGCCGGGATTCGACCTCGAGGAGGTCGGTCTTCTGAAGTATGGCCGCGAGATTCACTTTTGGGACCTCGCCAAGAAGAGCGTCGTGAACACCGTCTATCTCGGTGAGGATGGCCTCGTCCCGCTGGAGGTACGCTTCCATCACAACCCCGACAGCAGCCATGGTTTCGTGGGTGCCGCTTTGTCATCGAACGTCATCCATTGGTACAAGAAGGACGACGAATGGGTCGTCGAGAAGATCATCGACATCGAGAACCGGCGTCATCCGGATTGGCCGATCCCAGTGCCAGGATTGATCAGCGTGATCCTGCTGTCGATGGATGACCGCTTTCTTTATCTGTCGAACTGGTTGCACGGCGATCTGCGCCAATACGACATCTCCGACCCCTCCAACCCGGTTCTGACCGGCCAGGTGTGGATGGGCGGGTTGCTGGGCGAGGCACCACAGGTAAATGGGAGGGAGATCACGGGCGGGCCGCAGATGATCCAGCTCTCGCTCGATGGGCGCCGGCTTTACGTGACGACCTCGCTGTTCTCGACGTGGGACAATCAGTTCTACCCCGAGATCCGCCAGAACGGCGGCTGCATGCTCATGGTCGATTGCGATCCCGTGAATGGCGGCATGTCGATCAGCAAGGACTTCTTCGTCGATTTCGGCAAGGAGCCGGGCGGCCCGGCCCGCTGCCACGAGACACGCTACCCGGGCGGCGATTGCACGTCGGACATCTGGACCTAGCCATGGGAACCGTGACCATCACGCTGGCGAACAGGGGCGGGCAGCGCTTCACGGTCGACCGGAGCACCCCTCTTCTCGACAGCCTCGAAGCCCTAGGTGTCTCATTACCTTATGGCTGTCGCTATGGCGGCTGCATCTCCTGCGCCGCCAAGCTGACTTCCGGCGCGGTCGACCAGAGCGCCGGTGTGGCGCTGAACGGCCGGCAGTTGGCAGACGGTTACGTGCTCCTTTGCGTCGCTCACCCGAAGAGCGATTGTGCGTTCGAAGTTGGGGTTGATAGTCACGACAAGCTCTACCGCAATCCGTTCAAAAGTCCCCTCGGGTCGGACGAATTGAAGCCCGACATCCTCAGATAATCCGGGCTCAAGGAGGCCGCGTCTTGAATCACGACGAAGATTACCCGACAGAATATCTGGCCAAAATCCTCAAGGACGTGAAGACGATAGCTATGGTCGGCGCTAGCTCGAATCCGACCAAATTCAGCTATGGGGTCCTCCGGGTTCTTCACGAGACGGGCTATGAGATGATCCCCGTCAACCCGGCGGAAGCTGGCGGCGAGATCCGGGGATTACCGGCCTACCCATCACTCAGCGCGATCGACCGACCGGTCGACATGGTGCAGATCTTTCGCAACTCCGAGGAGGCCTATTCGGTCACGGAGGAGGCCATCAAGATTGGTGCCAAGGTGGTCTGGATGCAGATCGGCGTCCGCAACGACGAGGCCGCGCGTCTGGCCGAGGCCGCCGGCCTGCGGGTGGTGATGAACCGCTGCCCGAAGATCGAGCTGTTTCGGCCATTCTGGAAGCCGAAGCTAGATCCCGGAATCTGATCGGCTGGTAATGGGTTTATGCACCCGATTGCCGCAGCCAGCCGGATCTACAACGCATGGCAGTTTTCGGCCGAAGCTTGTCGGACCGCAACCTCTCTGCGCGGCGGACACCATCCGCGACCAGCTGCCCGACGCGGTCACCGCGCTCGACGCCTTCGACTTCGATGTTTACCTAAGAGGATAGTATCGCAGTAGCAGTTGCGGGGATCGAAGTAGGCTTTGCCGGACGTGTGGAATCCGGAGTCGACTGCAGTCGACTGGTGAGGGCGTCCCGTTCGGCGGCGGATCGCATCGCCCCAGGTCAGAGATGGTGCCCCCGGGCAGAATCGAACTGCCGACACCCGCTTTAGACGGTATGTGGCGACCGGCTCATCAGGGCCGGTTGCGGGCCGGGGCCTCGCTCACGAGATTCGTGGGTTACCGAGCAGGGGCTGCC
>NZ_JACDFE010000381.1 GCF_013815995.1 Sporichthya sp. | reverse complement strand
GCATCTCGCTCACCCCCGAGGAACAGTTCGAGATCTTCGGCACCGACAAGATCGCCGAGTACCAGGAGGAGGCCAAGGACAAGTGGGGCGACACCGACGCCTGGCGTGAGTCCCAGCGACGGTCGGCGAGCTACACCAAGGAGGACTGGGTCGAGATCAAGGAGCAGGCCGACGCGAACATTCACGGCTTCGTCGAGGTCATGCGCGCCGGCGAGCCGGCCGACTCCGTCGCCGCGATGGATCTGGCCGAGGAACACCGGGCCCACCTGATCCGCTGGTTCTACGACTGCGCCCCGGCGATGCACCGCGGTCTCGGTGACCTGTACGTCTCCGACGAGCGCTACATGGCCGAGTGGGCCAAGCTCCAGCCCGGGTTCTCCCAGTACGTGCGCGACGCGATCCACGCCAACGCCGACCGCACCTGAGCACACCAAGCAGAATTGGGCCCGTGCCCGAACTGCCCGAGGTCGAGTCCGCCCGTCGCGTGATCGAGCGAGCCGCCCTGGGGCGACGCATCGTCGATGTCGACGACAGCGACACCTACGAGTGTCGGCCGCATGCGCCGGGACAGATCCGGGCCGCGCTGCTCGGCCGCCGGCTGACCGAGGCGTGCCGGGTGGGCAAGAGCATGTGGTGCACGACCAGCGGGGCCGGGCGCGGACGGACACCCGGCCCGCTGCTCGGCCTCCACCTCGGAATGTCCGGCAAGATCGTCATCGCCGACGGCAAAGGCACCGAGATCGACGGCGGCGACTACTGGGAGCGGGGCCGCGCCCCCGGCGACTACCGCTTCTCCCGCTTCGCGCTGCACTTCGACGACGGGGGCGCCCTGATCCTCGTGGACCCCCGCCGGCTCGGCCGGGTGCGCCTGGACCCGCCGGTCGAAGACCTCGGCCCGGACGCCCAGGAGATCACGGGCGCCGAGTTCCGCGCCATGCTGGGGCGCAGCATCGCCCCGACCAAGGCCCGCCTGCTCGACCAGCACGCGGTCGCCGGGATCGGGAATCTGCTCGCCGATCAGGCGCTGTGGCTGGCGCGGATCAGCCCGCGCCGCCCGGCCCAGGACCTGTCGCGACCCGAGGTCGACCGGCTGTTCCGGGGCGTGCGCAAGGCTGTGACGGACGCGATCGCCGGCGGTGGCGTGCACACTCTCTCGGTGATCCCGCACCGGAAACCCGGCGGCGAGTGCCCGCGCGACGGCGCCCCGATGAACCGTGGGACGGTCGGCGGCCGGACCACCTGGTGGTGCTCCCAGGAGCAGTCCTGACCGATAGCTGAGGGTGCGTCAGAACAGCTGGCGGGTGATGCCCTGCTCGAGCAGACCGAAGCCCTCGATGCCGTCCGCGGTGCGCAGGCTGCCCCACTCGTCGTACGCGCTCAACGTCGGGCCGGCCTGCTGCGCTTGCCCCATCGGACACCAGAAGGTGCCGTAGCGCTCGACGAGGCTCACCTCCAACGGGTCACCCTCGGCGCGGTCGACGCGGGTCGCGAGAAACAGGCCGGCGGCGTCGCGGACGATCGACATCCCGGTCACCGGCACCGTGCCGTCGGCGTCGCAGACGAAGCCGACCGCGGCGGTGTGACCGTCCTGGCCGAGCAGGCGGATGGCCGAGACCGAGAGCTCCGGGAAGACCCACATCGTCCCGTAGTACTCCTGCACGCTGGCCGACTCCTCGCGGAAGCCCCAGGTGCGGTCGCGGTAGCCGAAGCCGTCGACCTCGACGCGCCGGCCGTGCACGGTCAGTTGGCCGCTCACCCGGGCGCTGCGCTGGTAGTGGTGCAGCGGGTGCTCGGCGTCGAGAGCGAAGGCCTTCGGCGAGTGCTCGCCGGCGAAGGCTGCGAGCGCGTGCAGCGGCGTGAAGGTCAACGAGCCGGACAGGCCGGGACCGTCGACGCTGAACCCGGAGTCGGGTTCGAAGGTGATCGACTCGCTGTTCCAGGTCTCCAGACCCAGCTCTTCGATGACCTCGACGGTCGAGTTGCCGAGCCGGACGCTCACCCGGGCCCGACGCCCGCCGGTGGCGTTCGGCGAGGCTGAGAGGTGCATGACGCCGGTCAGGCGCTGCGCGGGATCCCAGAAGCAGAGGAACGCGTTGTCGCGCCACGGCCGCGGGTCGTCCGGGATGTCGGCGTGCAGCGGCTGGGCCAGCGGCCCCCAGTCGGCGTCGATCAGCGTTCCCGTCACCGCGGCCTCCCTGTCGCCACACTGTCCGAACCACAAGGCGTGACACGC
>NZ_JACDFE010000240.1 GCF_013815995.1 Sporichthya sp. | reverse complement strand
GGCTGGGGTCGAGCACCGTGACCCGGTGCCCGGCCTGGGCGAGCGGGACGGCGAAACCGCCGGTGCCACCGCCGATGTCCAGCACGTCGAGCTCGGTCCGGCCGGCGGCGGTTTTACCGGAGAGCAGGTCGTCGAGCGCCGGGCGCAGGGCCTCCCACACCACGGCCGTGCGCACCGAGCTGCGGGCTCGGGTCAGGTCGGGCATCGGGCCTCCTTACCGTGCTGGGCCGGGCCGGGGGTGTCGGTGGTGATCACCCTAGGGTCTTGCGCCATGGCCGTACTCGCGATCGACGCAGGCACCACGGGCGTCACCGCCCTGGTGGTGACCACCGACGGACGGGTGGCCGCGCGTGCCTACTCCGAGTTCCCGCAGCACTTCCCGGAGCCGGGCTGGGTCGAACACGTCCCGGAGGAGATCTGGCAAGCCACCCTGCGGGCCTGCCGGACCGCCCTGGACGCGGCCTCGGCGGCGGGCACCGACCCGGTGGCGTGCATCGGCATCACCAACCAGCGGGAGACCGCGGTGGTGTGGGACCGCAAGCGGCTCTCCTCGCCCCGCCCGGCGATCGTCTGGCAGGACCGGCGTACCACCGCGATCTGCGAGCGGCTGAAGTCGGCCGGGCACGAACCCCGGGTGGCCGAACTGACCGGACTGCGCCTGGACCCCTACTTCACCGGCACCAAGCTGGCCTGGCTGGCCGAGCACGACACCCGGACCTGGGACGGGGTGCTCGACGGAGCACTGGCGATCGGCACCGTCGACGCCTACCTGATCGCCCGCCTGACGGGGGGTCAGGTGCATGCGACCGATGCCTCCAACGCCTCCCGCACGCTGCTCTACGACATCGGGGCCGGCGCCTGGTCCTCCGAGCTCTGCTCGCTCCTCGGCGTGCCGATGTCCGCGCTGCCCGAGGTGGTGCCGTCCTTCGGTGAGGTCGGGCGCACCGACCCCGAGGAGTTTCTCGGCCTCACGCTGCCGATCTCGGGCATCGCCGGGGACCAGCAGGCGGCGCTGTTCGGGCAGGCCTGCTTCTCCCCCGGTGACTCCAAGTGCACCTACGGCACCGGTTCGTTCATCCTGATCAACACGGGTACGGACGTGGTGCGCTCCGACGCCGGCCTGCTCACCACCGTCGCCTGGCAGGCGCCGGACGGCGCGCTGACCTACGCGCTGGAGGGCGCGATCTTCGTCACCGGCGCGGCGGTCCAGTGGCTGCGCGACGGCCTCGGCCTGATCTCCTCGGCCGCGGAGACCGCGGCGGTGGCGCAGACCGTGCCGGATTCGGGCGGCGTGGTGTTCGTGCCCGCCCTGACCGGACTCGGCGCCCCGCACTGGGACCCGGACGCCCGCGGCACGATCCTCGGCATCACCCGCGGCACCACCCGGGCCCACCTGGTCCGGGCCACGCTGGAGGCGATCGCCTACGAGATCCGCGACGTCGTCGAGGTGATGACCGCCGAGGCGGGGCTGGCCGTGCCGATGCTCACCGTCGACGGCGGGGCCTCGGCCAACGACCTGCTCTGCCAGCTGCAGGCGACCGAACTCGGCGTACCCGTCGAGCGGCCGGAGATCCTGGAGACCACCGGCCTGGGCGCGGCCTTCCTGGCCGGCCTCGGCGCCGGGGTCTGGGGCACCCGCGAGGAGCTGGCCGAGACCTGGCGCCTGGACCGCCGTTTCGACCCCGGCCCCCGCGACGACGCCGGCTACGCCCGCTGGCGGGAGGCCGTCCGCCGCTCCAAGGGCTGGGCGACCATCGGAACCTGACCACCGCTGCGGATGACATCCGTTGTCACGTCACTGCGGATGACATCCGTTGTCACGTCGCTGCGGATGTCATCCGCAGGTCAAGGTGTCGGGGCACAGAGTCGGGCGAACCGGGCAGCTGAATCAGTCCTGTGCAACATCTGTGTTGCGCGCGGCGCATTCGGCTGCCGGACGTCGGGCGTACTCCTAACGTCTGGGAATGAAGACGCTGCCCGCCCCGACCGCACCCGCGGTCGGGACGGACCTGGGCGCAGCCGCCCGCGCGGTGCTCGCGGCGAACTGGCGGGGCCGGCACACGGTGCCCTCGGCCCGGCTCTACCCGCACCAGTGGAGCTGGGACTCGGCGTTCATCGCGATCGGCCTCGCTCGAGTCGATCAGCACCGCGCGCAGCTCGAGCTCGCCACTCTGTTCGGCGCACAGTGGCGCGACGGCCGGGTGCCGCACATCGTCTTCGACCCGGACACCCCGGCCGACGCCTACTTCCCCGGCCCGCGCTTCTGGGCGCCCAACTCGCCGGTGATCCCGATGCGCCCCACCTCCGGCATCGTCCAGCCGCCGGTGCACGCCCGGGCCGCCTGGGAGGTCTACCGTCGCGCCGCCGACCGGCCGGCCGCCGCTGACTTCCTGCGCCGGATGTACGAGCCGCTGTGCGCCTGGCACGACTACCTCGCGACGCGGCGCAATCTGGGCGGGGCGGGACTGGCCGCGATCGTGCACCCGTGGGAGTCCGGGATGGACAACAGCCCGGCCTGGGACGACGCGGTGCGGGAGGCCTGCGCCGGCGGGGCGACGGTGCAGGCCGCGCGGGCCGACCTGCGTCACGTCCCGGCGTCCCAACGACCCGGTGACGCCGACTACGCCGCCTACATCGACCTGGCCGGCCGCTACCGGGACCGGTCCTACTCCGACGCCGATCTGCTGCCCGACCACGGCTTCGCCGTCGAGGACCCGCTCTTCAACGCCGCGTTCGCCTGGTCCGAGGAGTCACTGGCCCGGATCGCCGCCGTGATCGGGGCGAACTCCCGCTGGCACAGCGACCGGGCGCTCGCCCTCGGCGCCGCGATCGCGGACCGGCTCTACGACCCCGAGCTGGGCATGTTCGTCCCCCGCGACCTACGCACCGGCCGGCAGATTCCGGTGGCCGGGGTGGCGGGCCTGGCCGCGCTGGTCAGCCCGGGCCTGCCCCCCGACGCGGTGGCCCGCACCTGCGCGCAGTTGAACAGCTCGCGGTTTTGGAATGGGCACCGCGACGGGCGGCTGCTGGCGACCCTGGACCGCACCTCACCGGACTTCGACCCGCAGCGCTACTGGCGCGGGCCGGCGTGGGCCAACACCACCTGGCTGGTGATCTCCGGGCTGCGCCGCCACGGCGCGGCCGCCGCCGCCGAGGCGTTGCGCAGCGGACTGCTGGAGACCGTGCGGGCCGAAGGCTTCCGCGAGTACTACGACGCCGACACCGGCGCCGGGGCCGGCTGCCACGACTTCTCCTGGACCGCCGCGCTCGTGCTCGACCTGCTCGGCTGACGTTCCGTCAGATCACGCGGCGGGCTTGGTCGCCGCCGCCTTGCTCGCCGCAGCCTTCTCCGCTGCCTTGCTCGCCGCGGCCTTTGCCGTCGTGGCGTACATGTCGACGTACTCCCGACCGGAGAGCGACATCAGTTCGTACATCAACTCGTCGGTGACCGAACGCAGGACGAACCGGTCTTCCTCGAGGCCCTCGTAGCGGGAGAAGTCCAGCGGCGCGCCGATCTTCACCCCGACCCGCGCGATCTTCGGGATCACCCGGCCGGGCGGCTGGATCCGGTCGGTGTCGACCATCACCACCGGCAGCACCGGGACCCCGGCCTTGAGCGCCAGCCGCGCGACGCCGGTGCGCCCGCGGTAGAGCCGCCCGTCCGGGGACCGGGTGCCCTCGGGATAGATGCCGAACAGCCCGCCCTCGCGCAGCACCTCGAGCCCGGCGTTCATCGCTCCGTCGGAGGCGCTCCCGCCGGACCGGTTCATCGGGATCATCCCGACGCCGCGGAAGAAGACCGCGTTGAACCGGCCCTTGAGCCCCTTGCCCGTGAAGTACTCCTCTTTGGCCACGAACGTGATCCGCCGCGAGACCACCAGCGGCAGGAAGAAGGAGTCGGAGAACGAGAGGTGGTTGCTGGCCAGGATCGCGGGACCGTCGGTCGGGATGTTCTCCAGACCCTCGACCCACGGGCGGTACAGGACCCGCAGCACCGGCCCGAGCGCCAAGCGCTTGAGGAACCAGTACAGCACCGCACCCTCCCTTCGCCGGTCTCCCCTGGCCATCAGCCCGGGGTCGTCGACAGGAGAGCCTAGGGGTCCGGCACGTACCATTCCCCTCGTGCCGATCATGCCGGGAGCGGAGCCCTACCACCATGCTGGCGGACCTGTCGGCGCCCTGATGTGCCACGGGTTCACAGGCAGCCCGCAGTCGATGCGGCCGTGGGCCCAGGCGCTGGCCGGGGCCGGCCTGACCGTGGCGCTGCCCCGCCTGCCCGGGCACGGCACCCGGTGGCAGGACGCCAACATGACCACCTGGGACGACTGGTACGCCTGTATCGAGCGGGAATTCCTGGCGCTGCGCGAGCGCTGTGAGGCCGTGTTCGTGATGGGACTGTCCATGGGCGGCACGCTCGGCCTGCGCCTGGCCGAGCAGCACGGCCGGGACCTGGCCGGCGTCGTCGTGGTGAACCCCTCTGTGATCGGGCTGGACCCGCGCCTCAAGGTCCTCCCCGTGCTGCAACGGGTACTCCCCTCCCTCGGCGGGATCGCCAGCGACATCAAGAAGCCGGGCGTCACCGAGCTCGCCTACTCCCGGGTACCGCTGCGCGCGCTCTACTCGCTGCGCAAGGCCTGGGGCAGCGTCCGCTCCGACCTGCCCATGATCACCCAGCCGCTGCTGCTGCTGCGCAGCACCGAGGACCACGTCGTCGAGCCGGAGAGCTCGCGGCTGGTGCTGGCCCGGGTCTCCTCCACCGACGTCACCGAGATCGTGCTGCACGACAGCTACCACGTCGCGACGCTGGACAACGACGCCGAGCGGATCGTCGCCGAGAGCCTCGCGTTCGTTCGCCGGATCCGTCCTGCGGTGACCGCCGGGTGACCGCGCCCAACCGCAACAACGGGCTTTCCGCAGAGCGCTGGGCGCCGCTGGTGGACCTGGAGCCGCAGTTCGCCGACGCGCTGCTCGAAGCTCTGCGCGAAGAAGGTGTGGCTGCCTACGCCTCCCCCGCCCCCGGGATCCGCGGGCCGTACATGGACATCCAGCTGCCGAACACCCCGACCGACCGGGTCTGGGTCGACGCCGGCGCGACCGACACCGCACGCCACGTGTTCCAGACGCGCCGCGCCGACTTCGGCCCGGACGAGAGCGACCGCGACGACAGTGCCCCCGTCACCGCCCCGGCGCCGGCCGCGACCCCCGAGCCGGAGGAGCAGGACTTCGAGGCCGCCTTCCGTGCCATCGTCGCCGGCTACGGCAAGACCGGGACCGAACAGGTCGCCCCGTGGTCGCCCGCTGAGGACGTGGAGAACGAGACCCCCAACGCCGGCGGGTCCTGGCGCGTGCTGCGCCGTGCCGAGCCGGATGACAGTTCCGACGATGCGGACGACGAGGGCTGGGGCGTGGTCGAAGGCGCCGGCCCCAAGGCCGTGGAGCCTGCGGAGCCCGATGAGCACTACGTACCGCCGCCGCCACCGCCGCTGCCGCGGGTCGACAAGCACACCAAGCTCTCCTGGGTCGGGGTGATCGGCGGCCCGCTCTTCCTGATCCTGTTCACCGCCCTGGACTGGTCGCCGATCCCGTACGCCACCTTCTTCGCGATCGCCGCGTTCATCGGCGGCTTCGCCTCGCTGGTCTACCGGATGACCGACGACGGCCCCGGCCACAGCGACGACGGCGCTATCGTCTGACGTGGCGTCAGATCGCCCGCCGTCCACCCAGCGACAGGGTTGAGACGTGTGGGACCGCTTTCTGGCCGCCGCACGTCCCACTGGATTCAACCCTGTCGCTCAGTGGCGCGCTCGGGCGAAGGCAGGACCAGGTCGGCGACCACCGGCAAGTGATCGGTGGCCGCGGCGGGGTCGACCAGGTCTGCGACCCGGGCGCGCGGGTCGGCGTAGGGCTCCGGGACGCCGCAGCCGGTCACGGTGATGCCGGCTGAGACGAAGACCCCGTCGATGCGCCGGTTCGGGTTCCGGGCCGGGAAGGAGAACTCGCCGCCGGCCGGTGCTGTCGCGTACCCGTCCTGCAGTGCGCCCGCGAGCAAGCGCCACGGTGGGCTGCCCGGCAGGTCGTTCACGTCGGCGCCGAGCACCAGGTGATCGGCGTCTGACGCCCCACCCGGCGCCCCACCCGGCACTGTGAGCTCCTCGAGCAACCTCCGGGTCTGCTTCATGCGCTCCAGTGGATCGAGGGAGAGGTGGGTGCCGGCCACGGTCAGGCGCACGCCGTCGACCTCCACCCCTGCGACGGCGACCGCGCGCCGGTGTCGCCGCCCGGAGCGGGGCAGTCGGAACCGCGAGGCGGAGACCAGCTGGGCCCGGCTGCCACCGAGCAGCAGGTTGCCGGCCGCGGACCTGCCGCCGGCCAGCACCATCAGCCCGGCCGCCTGCGCGAGCCGAGCGCACTTCGCCCGCGAGAACAGGAACCGCGGGGCCTCCTGCACGCAGACCAGGTCCGGGGCGAGGGCACGCAGGATGGCGACCACCGCGTCCGCGTCGTCCCGCAGCGAGCGGACGTTGTAGCTGACCACCCGGAACGCGGCCCCGCTGTCGGCCCCGCTGCCGGCCCCGCTGCCGGCCCCGCTGTCGGCCCCGCTGCCGGCCCCGCTGTCGGCCCCGCTGCC
>NZ_JACDFE010000380.1 GCF_013815995.1 Sporichthya sp. | reverse complement strand
GGCGGCGGCCGCCGCCAACGCTCCGGAGAGCACCAGCGCCCCCGTGGCGAGCCCGAGGCCCGCCATTCGCTTGATTCGCATTCGTCGTCCTTCCTGGCACCGTCGCCGGAGCGGACTGCTCCGGCGGATGTTCTTCACAGTGCCGACGGCGTCTGGAGTCAGGCGCAGGGAAACCTCGCGGTTCCCTGGCGACGCCGTTGGAGCCGGCCCTGACGATCCCTCAGGAAACCGCAAGGTTCCCCTCAGGTTCGGCACGGGAGGCGTCGAGACCCTCCGGGCATGACGTCATCGGGTGCGCCGCGGATCCTGGTCGTGGACGACGAGGAGAACATCTCCTACCTGGTCGGGGCCGGCCTGCGGATGGCCGGCTGCGAGGTGCAGACGGCCGCCTCCGGCCGGGAGGCGCTGGCCGCCGCGGATGCCTGGCGGCCGGACGCCATCGTGCTCGACGTGATGCTTCCCGACGAGGACGGCTACAACCTGTTGCGCCGGTTGCGCGGCCGCGGCTGTACCGCGCCAGCGCTCTTCCTCACCGCTCGCTCGGAGACCGCCGAGCGCGTGCGCGGGCTGACCTGCGGCGGGGACGACTACATCGTCAAACCCTTCGCGTTGGAGGAGGTCGTCGCGCGGGTGCAGGTGGCACTGCGGCGGCGCGGCAACCCGGCGGCGACGACCCGCGTCCAGGTGGACGACCTGGTGCTCGACACCGATGCGCGACGGGTCTGGCGCGGTGAAGAGGAGGTGTTCCTGACGCCGACGGAGTTCGCCCTGCTCCGCTGCCTGATGACCAATGCCGGCCGAGTGGTGACGCGGGCTCAGATTCTTGACCACGTCTGGCAGTACGACTTCGACGGCGAGTCCGCGATCATCGAGACCTTCATCAGCAGCCTGCGCCGCAAGGTCGAACGCGACTCGACCAAGCTCATCCACACCGTGCGCGGGGTCGGTTACAGCGTCCGGGAACCCTGATGACCCTCGCCCGCCGGCTGGCCCTGGCCCTGGGTGCGGTGCTGGTCCTGCTCGTGACCGCCGGCTCGGCGCTCGTGCTCATCCAGCGCGATTACACCCTCGATCAACTCGACGCGCGACTGGCGGCGCTCTCGACCAGTCCCCGGCTGGTCGCCGTCGCCGATCCCCGTGAGATGCCCGGTGCCGCCGGCCCCGGACCGGTCGCGCCGCCACCCGACGAGCGGGGGTTCATCCGGGGCGAGGAGGGCGGCAACGTCGTCCGGACGGTGCGGGCCGGGACCGAGGTCCTCGGCGACGTCTACGTCGGGCTGCTCCACCCGAACGGCACGCTGCGCACGGTGCAGGCGCCGGCCGAGGATCCTGGCCTGGTGCCGGACCTGACCGGCATCGGCGATCAGCCCCGGCCGACCGGGCGGCCCACGGTCAGTGGGCAGTCGGACTCGGTGCGGGTGATGGTCACTGCGCTACCCGACGGGGACAGCGCCGTGGTGGCGCTGCCGACCACCAGCGCCGACCAGGCCACCCGGCGGCTGATGGCGACAGTGGCCACCGGCGGCGCCGGTCTGATGGCCGTGCTGGCGTTGATCGTGTGGTGGGTGCACCGCTTCGGGCTGGCCCCGATCGCGCGGATGACCCGCACCGCCGAGGCGATCGCCGGTGGCGCGCGCGACCAACGGTGGGAGTCCGCCCACCCGGGCACCGAGGCGCACCGGCTCGGGCAGGCGCTGAACACGATGCTGACCGCCGAGCAGGCCACCCAGGACCGGATGCGCCGCTTCGTCGCGGATGCCTCCCACGAGCTGCGCACGCCCTTGACCACGTTGCGCGGCTACTCCGCGCTGCACGCCGGGCAGGTCGGCCAGCATCCGACCGAGGTCGAGGACGCGCTGCGCCGGATCAACGACGAGGCCCGCCGGATGAACGGCATCGTCGAGGCGCTGCTGGATTTGAACAATCTCGACGAGCACGGGGTCGACCACCTCGGCGCGGTCGACGTGGTGCCCCTGCTGCGGGCCGTCGTCGCGGACCTCGGCGTCGTCGCCCCCGGGCGGCAGGTGAGCCTGGAAGCCCCGGAGCAGGTGCTGGCCCGGGCCGATGCCGACCGGCTCACCCAGGCCGTGCTCTCGTTGACCTCGAACGCGCTGCGGCACACCCCCGACGGAACCCCGGTGGTGCTGCGCGCCGCCGCCTCCGGGCCGCACGTGCGGGTGGAGGTGGCCGACGCCGGTCCCGGCATCCCGGCCGAGCACCTCCCGCACCTGTTCGACCGGTTCTACC
>NZ_JACDFE010000239.1 GCF_013815995.1 Sporichthya sp. | reverse complement strand
GTTGACGGGGGGCGGAGCCCCCCCTCGGTACCTAAGCTGCAGCGGTGCCCGCCCGTCCCAGCCCCGCCGGAGCGGCGGTGGCGATCCTGGCCCTGCTCGTGGTGGCCGGCTGCGGGGGTGGCGGCGGCTCGGCGACGGCGGCGGCGCTGCCGCCGGAACTGCTGGACGTGCTGACCTCGCAGGTGGACTGCGCGGGCGCGCCGCTGGTCCAGGTGCGCCAGCACCGCTACGACTTCACCGGCGACGGTGTCGAGGACGCTCTGGTCGCGGTGCGCTGCGACTCCGGGGCGGGCGCTCCGCCGTCCGCGGTGTTCGCCGTCGCCGCCCGGCCGGGCGGGCCGGAGGTCGTCGACGAGCTGCTCGGCCCCGACGAGGGCGAGATCGTCAAGGATCTGCGGGCGGTCGGACCCAGCGCCGTGGTGACCTCGTTCGGCTTCGGCCCCGCCGCGCCCCGTTGCTGCCCTGACCTGGAGCTCAGCCACACATACCGCTGGGACGGCACGGCCTTCGGGGACGCGGCCACCACGTCCACGCCGCTGCCGGAGGCTCCGCAGGAATCGGAAGCGGAGTGACCACTTAGGCTGGGGCTCGGCCGTGCGCTCCACCGGTGTCAGTGCGTTCACCTGACGGGCAGTCACCTCTTCCGTCAGTCCCCACCAGAACAGGAGTCAGGCATGTCCAGGTTCGACGGCAAGGTTGCGATCGTCACCGGCGCGGCGCAGGGTATCGGCGCTGCCACCGCACTGCGGTTCGCCTCTGAGGGGGCGACGGTCGCGGTCGTCGACATCACCGCCGAGCGCGGTGCGGAGACGGTCGAGACGATCATCAAGGAGGGCGGCCAGGCGGCCGCGTTCGGCATCGACGTGGCGAACGCGGCCTCGGTCGCCTCCGGCGTCGAGGCCATTGCCGCCCAGTTCGGCGGCGTCGCGATCCTGGTGAACAACGCCGGCGTCACCCGGGACAACATGCTGTTCAAGATGACCGAGGAGGACTGGGACCTCACCGTCGACGTCAGCCTCAAGGGCGCGTTCCTGATGGCCCAGGCCGCGCAGAAGCTGATGGTCCCGGCCAAGTACGGGAAGATCGTGAGCCTGTCCAGCATCTCCGCGCTGGGTAACCGCGGGCAGTCCAACTACTCCGCCGCCAAGGCCGGCATCCAGGGCCTGACCGCGACGATGGCCCTCGAGCTGGCCCGCTACAACATCAACGTCAACGCCGTCGCCCCCGGCTTCGTGCAGACCGCGATGACCGAGGCCGCCGCCGTGCGCATGGGCCTGGACCCCAAGGAGTTCGTCGACGCGGCCGCGGCCGCGACCCCGATCCTGCGGGTCGCCCAGCCCGAGGACATCGCGGCCGTGATCGCCTTCCTGGCCAGCGACGACGCCCGCCACGTCGTGGGGCAGACCATCTACGTCCACGGCGGCAAGTGGGGCGTCTAGCTCCATGCCCAAGGACATCGACTGGGATGCGCGGTACGCCGCTGATCCCGCCCTGTGGGGAGAACGGCCCAACCAGTTCGTCCGGGCCCGCGTCGCCGACGCGGAGCCCGGGCGCGCGGTGGACCTGGGGTGCGGTAACGGCCGCAATGCGGTGTGGCTGGCCCGGCGCGGCTGGCACGTCGAGGCCGTCGACATCTCGGCGGTCGGCATCGAGCAGGCGCAGCAGCGCTCCGAGCGGGACGGCGTGCACGTCGCCTGGGAGGCCGGCGACGCACTGACCTGGTCGCCGGCCGAGCCGCTCGACCTGGTGCTCGTGGTCTACCTGCACATGGAGATGCCCGAGCTCATCGGCCTGCTGGCGCGGGCCGCGACCTGGCTGGCCCCCGGCGGACGGCTGCTCTACATCGGGCACTCCCGGACCAACATCGAGCGGGGCGTCGGCGGGCCGTCCAACCCCGACGTGCTGGCCGAGATCGCCGAGCTGGCCCAGGCCGCCGAGGGCCTGCGGGTGCTCGCGCTGGCGCACCTGCTGCGCGAGACCGATACCGGCACCGCCATCGACATCCTGCTCGAGGTGACCACCTGGGCCGCCGCCGAACCGGCCGGCGACCCGGACCCGCACCACTTCAGCCCGCCGCAATCGTGAGCAGCGCCATGACCGGCACCCTGGTCATCACCGGTGGCGGTCGAGGCATCGGCGCCGCCACCGCGCGCGCCGCTGCAGCCCAAGGCTGGAACCTGTGCCTGGGCTTCCGCTCCGACCGCGAGTCGGCCGAAGAGGTCGCCGCCGAGTGCTCCTCGCACGGGGTGGACGCGATCGTCGTACAGGGCGACATCGCGATGGAGCTGGACGTGCTCGACCTGTTCGTGCAGGCCGAGGAACTCGGCCCGGTGCGGGGCCTGGTCAACAACGCCGGCGTCGTCTCCCCCCGCTCGACCGTGGCCGAGCGGGAGTCCGAGGACCTGGAGGAGGTCTTCGGCGTCAACGTGTTCGGGGCATTCTTCTGCGCCCGCGAGGCCGTGCGCCTGATGCTGCGCGACGGCGAGGGTGGGGCGATCGTCAACGTCTCCTCGCGCGCCGCGGTGCTCGGTAGCCCGGGGGAGTACGTGGACTACGCCGCCTCCAAGGCCGCCGTCGACGCCCTCACCGTCGGGCTGGCCAAGGAGGTCGCCGCCGACGGCATCCGCGTCAACGCCGTCCGCCCCGGGTTGATCGAGACCGAGATCCACGCCTCGGTCGGGCGCGGCGACCGCCTCGTCGAACTGGCCCCGACGGTCCCCATGGGACGTGCGGGCACGGCCGAGGAGGTCGCCGCCGCGATCGTCTGGCTGCTCTCACCGGCCGCCTCCTACGTCACCGGCGCGATCCTCGACGTAGGTGGCGGGCGCTAGCTGAATTTGAGACCTGGGTGTCGAAAACCCCGCTCAGCACCACCACAACGTCCCGTCGGCTTCTGCCGGCGGGCCGTTGTCTGTGCCCCAAGGTCCACGCCTCACGGGGCCCCTGGGGTCCATGGGAGAGATGTGAAGTTTCTTCTGAGATTGGAGGCGACTCGTGTGGTCACACAGGTAACTCAAGACGATTCTTTGCCCGGGGATACCTGAGGTTCACTCACGGATGTCGATCTTGTCCGAATTGTGCGTAATGCAAGATCCACCTCTTGTAGTGGATCTGTGACGCTAAGTGTGTTGCCGGGGGGCACACCGCCCCACCAAACCGGCGGTTCTCTAGGAGGGGAACACAATGCGCAAGAGCGCCATCTCGGCTGCGGCCGTACTTTCTTCCGTTGCGCTGCTGTCCGTCGGCGCTCCGACGGTCTCGCAGGCAGCTACGTCCTTCACCCAGCGGGAATTGACCGTGTGCTGGAACAACGAGACTCCCAGTGCCGACAACCCGAACTTCAACATGGACCTGGAAGCCGTCGCGGACGGCCCGTCGTACAAGTCGTTCTCGCTCGACAACGGCGAGTGCGTCCGCTGGGACGTCCGGCCCGGTCAGTACAAGATGACCGTGGAGGACATGGACGAGTTCCTCGACGACATCACCGACGCCCTGGACAGCTGCGCCGCAGATGAGGACGACCGGTTCCAGATCCGGATCAAGCGGATGGGCGACACCTACAAGGCGTTCAACGTGGCCGCGCTCCTGAACGGCGAGGTCACCACCAACGTCAAGAAGGACCGCAGCACCTCGATCTCCGTCAACGCCTACTGCGTGGACGTCTAGAACCCACGCGTGTGGGGCCCGGCCTCGCCCGGCCGGGTCCCACACGCAGGCATTGAACGACTCCGGGGGGAGCGCGATGCGCAGGGCTATGGGTTCAGCGGGGGTGGTCGCCTCTGTAGCCGTCTTGGCCGGCGTAGCTCCGACCGTGGCCGAGGCCCGGACCCTGGAGGAGCTCAACGTTTGCTGGGTCAACAAGGCGCCGGGCGAATGGCTGGACCTCGAAGTCGTTGTCGATGGGCCCTCGTTCAAGACCGCGAGTCTCGACAACGGGGACTGCATGGCCTGGGACGTCCGACCGGGCCAGTACAAGCTCACCCTCGAGGACCTCGACGAGTTCCAGGCTGCGATGCAGGCCGCTTGCGGCCGCGGCCTTGAGCGCCGGCTCACGATCTTTCTCAAGCGGCAGCAGGACACCTACAAGACCGACTTCCGCGTCCTCCGCGACGGCGGCGTCTTGACCAACATTCGCAAGGACCGGCGCACCACTGTCACCTTCGTCCTGAAGTGCGTACCGATGAAGGACAACCCGTGATCGGCGGACGAGTGCCGGGTGAGGGTGCCGTGAGCGGCTGACCATGGGGCTCGCCTGTGCGCCCAAACCTCACAGGCATCTGGTGCCACGCGCGAGTTAGCGCTCCGGATCGAATCGATCACTCATGGTGAGATTCGACTGTCCGTTTTGCGTAGGCATGATCTGGTTTGGCCAGATCTCACCCTTTGAAGTGGATCTTGTACGAATTGTACGGATTTCAAGATCATCTCCATGAAGTCGGTCTGTGACTCTGAGTGCCGCCGGAAGGTCGAAGCGACCTCACATCTTCGCCGGCGCCCCGAAGGAGATGATGTTCATGCGTCGAAGCATTTACGCGGTCGCGGCGGTTGCCGGCTCCATCACGCTGGCCGCAGGGGTCCTTGCTGCCCCGTCCAGCGCGTACACCCAGAAGGAACTCAACGTGTGCTGGGCGAACAACACGCCCAGCAACACGCTCGACCTTGAGTTCGTCGCGGACGGGCCGTCGTACAAGACTTTCTCGCTGGACGACACTGAGTGCATGGCATGGGACGTCCGCGCCGGTCAGTACAAGCTCACCGTCGAGGACGTCAGCGAATTCGTCGCCGGCATGGAGGCTGCCTGCCCCGGCGCTCCCAGCCCTGACCTCAAGATCCGGATCAAGCGGATGAACGACGCCTACCGGGCGTTCAACACCGCGGCCATCCTGAACGGCAGCGTCACCACGAATGTCAAGAAGGACCGCCGCACCTCGGTGCTCGTGAGCCTTCGCTGCGTCTGATCGCCTGACAGTGTCGGCGCCCACCGCTCGGGCGCTGTGCTGAGCTCGACTCCACGGCCCGTCGGCGTACCTGCGCCGGCGGGTCGTTGGCTTGTCCGGACTCGGATCGACCGAGATCATCGACGCTCGGTCGGCGGATGATCACTGTGGGTATCCCGGCAACGCGGCCTTTGCGCGCCCGTGTCTGATGCTTGGTCAGACCCGCGCCGGAGAAGTTGATCTTGTACCAACAGCACAATTTTCAAGATCAACTTCTTGCCGTTCCGATGTCACGGTGTGTATCCACCGGCAGGTCCCATGGCCCTCGCCCGAGCCGGTGCCCCTGCAGCCAGGAGATGCCCCATGCGTAGGACTGCTGTCCTGTCAACGGCCGCGGTGGCCGGCTCCCTCACTCTGATCGCTGCGATGGCCGCCGGCTCGGCCGATGCCTTCACCGCCAAAGAACTCAAAGCCTGCTGGGCCGCTCCCGTGGGGGGCGCATTGAACTTGACGGTCGCGGTCAGCGGACCGCAGACGGGCCAGCGGACGCTGCCCAACGGCACGTGCAAGGCCTGGGACGTGCCGGCCGGTGTCTACAAGTTCTCCGCGAACGCGAATGCCATCAGGACGATTTTCGACAGCGGTCCGGCCGGTCGGACGTCGGTCTGCGGGAACGCGGCGTTCACGGGCTTCAACGTCTACGCCAACGTCAGCCGGCTGAAGCAGAGCTACACCGTGACCCTCGGCAGCAACGGCGGGTCGTTCAATGTCCCGGTGTCGAAGAACAAGCTGACCAAGGCGAACTTCCGCATCAAGTGCTTCACGCTCTAACTGCCGTCAGTCGAGACACGGCCTAGGCACGGCACCGCCTCGGCCGTGAGGGTGGCCGCGACGGTCGCGCCGAGCTCCCAACAGGCCTCCAGGTCTGCCTTGGTGAGCGAACCGGCGACCTCGACCGTCGCGGCCACCCGCTTCCAGCCCAGCCCTTCGGTGGTCGACTCCGCCGCGCGCACCCGTCGAACAAGTGCTTGGGCGCACGATCCATTTCGAGACCTCAGACTTTGCCGGCGAGGGGTGTAACCGCCAGGTCACCAGGCGCATCCTGCAGGCAGGAGGCCTGCCCATGCCGAAGATGTCCATCGCCCTCTTGGCCAGCGCTGGCCTGCTATTGCCGGCTGCCGTGCTCGCGACGCCTGTTGCGGCTGCTCCGTCTGCGACCAGTGCCACGATCAAGAACTGCGTGAAGACCAAGCACGGCGTCACGGTGAGGATCAAACTGCGCGACAACGGGCGATTCACGCGCGTCCGGGTCAGCCACCCTGATGGCAAGGGCAACTTCTATGCCCCCAAGGTCCAGCGCGTCGAGGGTGCACGAGGGTTCACTGGCGACGCTCCCCCGCCCAACCCTGACGGCAGTCAAATCGGCGGCGGGGCTTCTCGAGATCGGCTGCACGCGGTGAAGCCATCGTTCCGGGCGCCTTCTGCCACCGGTGGCACCGTGAGCGTCTCGGCCACCTTCCACCTGCGCAGTGGCAAGTCCGTCACGGTCGGCTGCGGGCTGCGCTAGTTCATCCCGAACGAGCCGTCGCTGGGCACGGTCTGACGCTCGGGCCGCGCGGCCGTCCTAACCGGACAGGTTGGCCGCGACGGTCGCGCCTAGAGCGTGTCTCACGAGTTGAGCGGGGCTGACGCGAGATTCTCGGGTCATGTCGCGTGGAGCTGTGTTGACCGATGAGATGTGGGCTCGGATCGAGCCGTTGCTGCCTGCTGTGAAAGGCCCTA
>NZ_JACDFE010000379.1 GCF_013815995.1 Sporichthya sp. | reverse complement strand
GGACCGGGCCGCGCGGTGCGCAACTGTCGCTGCAGCGGCACGGCGGGCTGGTCACGGTGACGGTGCGCGCGCGCACCTCGGCGCCGGGGTCGTTCCCGCTGCCGGGCTTCACGGTCGGCGGGTCCGCGGTCGCGGAGGTGGAGCGGTGACGCTCCAGAGTGCGCGAGGTGACCGGGGCGCCGGCGGGATTCTGGTGCTCGCGGCGGTGGCCGTGCTCGGCGTCACCGGCCTGCTCGGCGTCACCGTCACCCGCGCCCTGACGATCCGTCACGAGGTTGCCGCGGCTGCGGATCTGGCCGCGCTGGCCGCCGCTGCAGTTCAGGGGGTGACACCCCCTGAACCAGGTCAGTGCGGGGCGGCGGAGCGGGTGGCGGCGGCGAACGCGGTCGAGCTGGTCGGCTGCGCGGTGGAGGGCGGAACGGTGCGGGTCGAGGTGGTCCGGCACGTGAGGTGGGTGGGGGTGGCATCGACGGTCCGCGGAGCGGCGCGGGCCGGGATCTCGTGTGCAGCGCGCCCGGATTTGCGATAAATGAGCCGTTTGGAGGAGCCCCCGATCAGGCATTCGGTGGTACCCGGATCGGCGGGGACGGTGGACGATCGGGACAACCGACGCAACTACTGACGCACCACAACGGGGGATCATGTCCACGCCGCTGCGCACCTTCACCGGCCAGATCGACGGCGCGAGCGCCGAGGTCACCGTTCACGTGGACCGCATCGAGTGGGCGCGTCAGTCCGGCGCCCAGGTGATTGCGGTTCAGGCGATCGGCAGCGTCACCAGCAAGCGGCGCGGGCTGACCAACGCCACCGTCAGCGTCCTCGCCGCGGGCAGCGCCTTCGACTTCCGGGTTGCCCGCGCCGAGGCGTCGGTGATCGCCGACCTGTTGCGCTCCCTGGTGCAGGGAAGCCACCCGGCCCAGCGACCGGCGCCGCTGATCCCGCCGTTCCCGGCGGTCGCGTCCCCCGGTGCCGTGATCCCGGCCCAATCGACCGTGGCCGACGTTCCGGACCCCGCCGTCGGGTTCAGCCGGTAGCAGCCAGCGCCGGCGATTCGACCGCGTCTTCGTCGGGAACAGTCTCGTCGGGAACGGACTCGGCCAGGACCCGGTCGAGAAGACGGACGGCCCCTGCCTTGTCCAGGGGGTTGTTGCCGTTGCCGCATTTGGGCGACTGCACACACGACGGGCAGCCGGCGTCGCACTCGCAGGCGGCGATCGCGTCCCGGGTGGCGCGCAGCCACTGCTCGGCCGCGGCAAAGCCGCGTTCGGCGAAGCCGGCGCCGCCGGGGTGTCCGTCGTAGACGAACACCGTCGGCAGCATCGTGTCCGGGTGCAGCGCGGTGGAGACTCCGCCGATGTCCCAGCGGTCGCAGGTGGCGAACAGCGGCAGCAGGCCGATCGAGGCGTGCTCGGCGGCGTGGGCGGCGCCGGGCAGGTCGGCGATCTCCACGCCCGCCTCGGCCACCGCGTCCGGGGTGACGGTCCACCAGACCGCCCGGGTCCGCAGGTGACGGGGCGGCAGATCCAGCTGCGTCTCGTCGATCACCTCGCCGCTGACCAGTCGCTTGCGGAGGTAGGACACCACCTGGTTGGTCACCTCGACAGTGCCGAACCGGACCTCGATCGGGCCCCAGCGCCGGCTTCGGCCAGGGTCCACGATCGCGATGTCGGTGACCTCGCGGGCCGAGGTGGAGTAGTCGGTATCGGCCGGCTCGACCAGCGCGACCGACTCCTCCAGGTCGAGGGAGCGGACCAGGAACTGGCGGCCCTGGTGCAGGTACACCGCGCCTTCGTGGGCCTGGGTGTGCACCGAACCCGCGTCGACGGTGCCGAGCAGACGGCCGGTGTCGGCCTCGCACATCCGCACCGGCGCCCCGCCGGTGCCGCGGATGTCGGCCAGCGCCGAGGCCGGGTCCCGCCGGGTCCAGAACCAGCCGGCCGGGCGGCGACGGAGCAGGCCGCGCTGCTCGAGGGCGGGCAGCACCAGCTCGGCCGTCGGCCCGAACAGGTCGAGGTCGGCCTCGGTCAGCGGGGATTCCGAGGCCGCGGCGCACAGGTGCGGGGCGAGCACGTAGGGGTTGTCCGGATCCAGCACAGTGGCCTCGACCGGCCGTCCGAACAGGGCCTCGGGGTGGTGCACCAGGTAGGTGTCCAGCGGGTCGTCGCGGGCCACCAGGACCGCGAGCGCCCCCTGGCCGGCGCGGCCGGCCCGGCCGGCCTGCTGCCACATCGAGGCCCGGGTCCCGGGGAAGCCGGCCAGCACCAC
>NZ_JACDFE010000035.1 GCF_013815995.1 Sporichthya sp. | reverse complement strand
GGGCGGCGGCCAGGACGCGTCGAGGATCGACGAGGCCCTCGCGGCCGTCGCCAGGGCGGTTGCGGACAGCTGATGCGGCGCGGGGTGCGGCTGGCGGTCGACCTCGGGTCGGTCCGGATCGGGGTCGCGGCGTGCGACCCGTCCGGAATACTCGCGTTCCCGTTGGAGACGGTGCGGCGGGGCGGCGGAGACGTCGGGCGGCTGGCCGCGCTCGCGACCGAGCACGAGGTGCTGGAGGTCCTGCTCGGCCTGCCGCGAGGACTGTCCGGGCGGGAGGGCGAGGCGGCCCGGATCGTCCGCGATTTCGCGGGCGGGTTGGCGGCGGCGCTGCCGTGCCCGGTGCGGTTGGTGGACGAGCGCTTGAGCACGGTGACGGCCGGCTCGCAGATGCGCGCGGCGGGCGTGAACGCCAAGAAGGGGCGCTCCGCCATCGACCAGGCCGCCGCCGTGGTGTTCCTCCAGACGGCCCTGGACTCCGAACGGGTGACCGGGGACGCGCCGGGAGAGCCTGTTCCGGTCCCGGATCTGGGATAATCAGCGGGACGTGAGTGACTACAGCCCGCAGCCGGACGCCCCCGCCGCCGACGAGCCCGTCCGGGCCTCCGACGGCGGTGCCAAGCGACCCCGCAAGCCTCACCGCCGCAGGCGGCGCAAGCAGCTGATCGCGGTTGTGATCTCGCTGCTCTTCCTCGGTGGTATCGCCACCGCGTCGACGGTCGGAATCTCGCGGGTTTACCACAAGCTCACCGAGGGCACCGCCGACTTCGAGGGCCCGCCCGGTGCGGAGAAGGTCATCCAGGTCGAGCGGGGCTCGAGCATCCGCGCGATCGGTCGGACGCTGGAAGAGGCCGGGGTGGTCCGGACCGAGGGCAGCTTCGTCGCGGCCGCGCGGGACGACTCCCGGGCCGCGACCCTGAGCCCGGGCTACTACCGGCTGAACCTGAACATGCCCGCCGACGAGGCGCTGGCCAAGATGCTCCAGCCGTCCTCACGGATCCTGGCGCGGATCGTCATCCCGGAGGGCAAGACCGTCGCGGAGACCGTGGCGAGGCTGGCCAAGGAGTCCGGCATCGACGAGGCCGACTTCACCAAGGTCCTGGCGAACCCCAAGTCCCTCGGCCTGCCGACCTGGGCCAAGAACAATCCCGAGGGCTTCCTGTTCCCGGCCACCTACGACGTCGAGCCGAATGCGACCGCCGCCTCGGTGCTCGCGCAGCTGGTCAAGCGCTTCAACCAGGCTTTGACCGACACCAACCTGGAGTCCCGCGCCGCCGCGGTCGGCAAGTCGCCGTATGAGGTGCTGACCATCGCGAGCCTGGTCCAGGCCGAGTCCAAGCTGGCCGTGGACATGCCCAAGATCGCCCGGGTGATCTACAACCGCCTGGACGACGGCATGCGCCTGCAGTTGGACACCACGGTGATCTACGCCAACGGCGGCAAGAAGTCGGTGACCACGACCGCCGAACAGCGCGCGCTCGACTCGCCGTACAACACCTACAAGATCGCAGGCCTGCCCGCCGGTCCGATCGCCTCGCCCGGGCAGGCCGCGATCGAGGCCGCCCTCGCCCCGGCCGAGGGAGACTGGATCTTCTTCGTCGCGGTCAACCCGGACACCGGCGAGACCAAGTACGGCGTCACAGCCGCGGAGCACGCCCGCAACGTCGAGGAGTTCCGGGCCTGGCTGCGCGCCAACCCCGGCCGGTGACCCATGCACCAGGCCCACCAGGCCCACCAGGGAAGAGGGCCGCGGTCCTCGGCTCGCCGATCCGGCACTCGCTCTCCCCGGTGCTGCACGCGGCCGCCTACGACGCGCTCGGCCTGGATTGGATCTACGACGCCCACGAGGTGGCGGAGGACGGCCTGGCGGCGTTCCTGGCCCGCCTGGGCGGTGATCTCCCGGGGGACTGGTGCGGGCTGTCGCTGACCATGCCGCTCAAGCGCGCGGCCATTCCGCTGTGCGCCGACCTGGACGAGGTCGCCACTGTCACGAACGCCGCGAACACCCTCACCTTCAGCGGTGGCGCGGTGCACGGCGCGAACACCGACGTGCCCGGCATGGTGAACGCCCTCGCCGCCGCAGGCGTCACCGAGGTCGGGACCGCCACTGTGCTCGGTGGAGGAGCGACGGCTGCGGCTGCGGTGGCCGCGCTGGCCCAGATCTGCACCGGGCCGGCCGAGGTGTTCGTGCGCACTCCCGAGCGGGCGGCCGAACTGCGGCCGGTCGCCGAGCACTACGGGCTCGAGCTACGGGTTCGCGCGTGGGGCGACGCCGGCCGTTCCGGAGGAGCGCTGGCCGCCCCGCTCGTCATCGCCACGACGCCCAAGGGCACCACCGACCACCTCGCCGCGGCCGTGCCCGCGGCACCGGGTGTGCTGTTCGACGTGCTGTACGACCCCTGGCCGACGCCCCTGGCGGCGGCCTGGACCGGCGCCGTGCTGGGCGGCCTCGACCTGCTCGTCCACCAAGCCGTACTCCAGGTGGAACTGATGACCCGTCAGAACGTGGACCGGCCCGCCGTCGTCACCGCGATGCTCGCGGCCGGTCTGGCCGAGCTCGGGCGCCGGTAGCGAGCAATGACTCTGGTGCCGTGGTCGGGGTATCAAGACGCTGCGATAGCCCGCCCGCGCGACCAGAGTCCGCAGGAGGGTGCGAACTCAGCCGTCGGAAAGATCAAAGTTCCCGGTCTCCCACTGGTCCCAGTCCACGTTCCAGTCCTGGTAGCGGTTCCAGATTTCGGTGAACTTCTTCGGGGAGCCGATGGTGACGACCGGGTCGCCGATGATCGTGTTGCTGAACATCCAGCGCATGTCGGACAGGCTCATGCCCACGCAGCCGTGGCTGGTATTGGCCGAGCCGATGCGGCCGTTCCAGGTCGCGTCGTGGAGGAACTCACCGGAGTTCGTCATCCGCAGCGCGTAGGACGAGCGCAGCCGGTAGTTCTCCGGGGCGTCGATCGCGTCGTTCGTCCAGATCTTGCCGAGTTCCTTGTCCATGATGACCTTGATGCCGTTGCGCGTCTCCCAGCCCGGCTTGCCGGTCGAGACGTCGACGCGCTTGATCGTCTTGCCGTTGCGGACGACGGTCAGCTCGCGGCGCTTCACGTCGACCTTGATGAACTGTTCGCGGCCGACCGTGAACGAATTCTCGCGGCGGCTGACGCCCCACTCGCCGTCGCCCAGGTCCATCCCGACCAGGTTCTCGGTGACGGTCACCTTGGTGCCGGTCGGCCAGTACTCCTTGGGCCGCCAGTGCACCTCGCGCGCGTCGATCCAGTACCAGCCGCCCTCGACCTCTTCCGAGGTCTCGACGGTCAGCGCCTGCAGCGCGGCCTCGCGGTTGACGATGTTGTGGTTGAACGCGACCACGACCGGCTGCGCGATGCCCACGGTGCTGCCGTCCGGCGGGCTGATCAGCGTGCTGCCGGTCTGGTTCTTCGCCGCCACTTGGAGGGTGCTGAACTTGCTGGTCTGGCTCACCGCCGACCCGTTCTCGCTGGTGCCGCGGGCGATCACGGTGTACTGCTCGTTCGGGGCCAGGCGGCGGCCGGCGACCCACGCGCTGCGGTCCTCGCTGAAAGCGCCAGAGATCACCGTGCCTTCGGAGTCGAAGACCTGGACCTCGTCCAGACGGCCGTAGGTGCCGTTGACCGTGACGGTGCTGTCCGGCTTCACGCCGGTGGCGTCGTAAGAGGGGTAGATCGCCAGGCCCATCGAGGAACGCGCCGAGACCGGGGCGAGCTTGTCGTCCCCGTCCCCGCACGCGGTCAGGGCCAGTACGCACGCGCCGACCAGCGCCGCCGCCCGCATCGTGTTCCGCTTCATCGTGCCCTGACCGTCCTGAACCCTCGTAGCGTCTGTCCCGCGGCGGACCCCGTGCCGCGTACCAAAGACGCCGATCCCCGCCGTGTGGTTGACCGGGTCGGCCGAACCCGACAAATGTTCCGATTTGTCGGGTTCTGTCCCCAGTATCCGCACGAATCTCCATGATCACTATGGCTGCAGTACCTGTGAATACGGAAGACACGCAAGTGACAGATGGGACGAAATTGAAGTGACCGCGAAGATCCGCTGGGAGATGGCCGCTTTGAGCGCGGTCGGGCTCGCTCTGGTCTTCTGGATCCACCTCGGTAACTCGGCCGCGCTCCCGGCCCATGTGCTCCTCGCCGGCATCGGCATCCCCCTGGCCGTCATCGACCTTCGCGAGCACCGGTTGCCGAACTGGCTGACCCTGCCTGCGTATCCGGTCGCCGGGGCGCTGCTGGGGCTGGCCGCGATCTCCGACGACGACTCCGAGCGGGCCTGGCGCTCGTTGGCCGGGATGGCGATCCTGATCGGCTTCTACGATCTGATCGCCCGGATCAACCCGGCCGGGATGGGCTACGGCGACGTCAAGTTCTCCGGCGTGCTCGGGCTCTACCTGGGCTGGGCCGGCTGGGATGCGCTCGTGGTGGGGACGCTGGCGGCCTTCGCCGCGGGGGCCGTCGTCGGCCTGGCGCTGCTCCTCACCCGGCGGGCCCAGTGGTCCTCATCGATCGCCTTCGGCCCGTTCATGCTGGCCGGAGCGGTGATCGGCATCCTGGCCGGCGCCGAGGTGGGGGACTGGTACGCGAACTGAGGCGGGCGCTCCCGACCGGCGGCACGTGGGAGAATTCCGCCCATGTTGCGCTGGCTCACCGCTGGGGAATCCCATGGCCCCGCCCTCGTCGCGATTCTGGAGGGCCTTCCCGCCGGCGTGCGCACGTCCACCAAGGAGGTGGCCGCCGAGCTCGCCCGGCGTCGGCTCGGCTACGGCCGCGGCGCCCGGATGAAGTTCGAGGCCGACGAGGTCGAGTTCCTGGGTGGGCTGCGCCACGGGAGCACCCTCGGCGGGCCGGTGGCGATCAAGGTGGGCAACACCGAGTGGCCCAAGTGGGACCGGGTGATGGCCGCCGACCCGATCGGCGCCGAGGAGCTCGAAGCCCTGGGCCAGAGCGGCCGCAGCGCCCCGCTGACCCGGCCCCGGCCCGGTCACGCCGACCTGGCCGGCATGCAGAAGTACGGCTTCGACGACGCCCGCCCGGTCCTGGAACGGGCCAGCGCGCGGGAGACCGCGGCCCGGGTCGCACTCGGTACGGTCGCCAAGGCCTTCCTGGCCCAGAGCGTGGAGGCCGTCGTGATCAGCCACGTGGTCCGGATCGGGACCGCGGCGGCCCCCGCCGGCGTGATTCCCGGCCCGGATGACTCCGAACGGGTCGACAACGACCCGGTCCGCTGCCTGGACCCGGACGCCTCCGCTGCGATGGTGGCCGAGATCGACGCCGCGAAGGCCGACGGCGACACCCTGGGCGGGGTGATCGAGGTCGTGGTGCACGGCCTGCCGCCGGGCCTGGGCTCGCACGTGCACGGCGACCGCCGACTCGACTCCCGCCTCGCCGGCGCGCTGATGGGAATCCAGGCCATCAAGGGCGTCGAGGTCGGCGACGGGTTCGAGCTGGCCGCCACCCGCGGCTCCGCCGCCCACGACGAGATCGAGACCGGTCCGGACGGGGTCCGCCGGCGCACCGGTCGCGCCGGGGGCACCGAGGGCGGCATGAGCACCGGGGAGGCCCTGCGCGTACGGGTCGCCATGAAGCCGATCTCCACCGTGCCGAAGGCGCTGGACACCGTCGACGTCCGGTCCCTGGAGCCGGCCATCGCCATCGCCCAGCGCTCGGACGCCTGCGCTGTGCCGGCCGCCGGTGTGGTCGCCGAGGCGATGGTCGCGCTGGTGCTCGCCGACGCGGTGCTGGAGAAGTTCGGTGGCGACTCGGTCGCCGAGACCGCCCGCAACGTCGCCGCCTACCGGGACGAGTTGGCCCGGCGCGGTCTCGCGTGAACGCCGGGGCAACGGAGTCAGGCGGACCGCGGGTCGTCCTGGTCGGACCGCCGGGGGCGGGCAAGTCCACGGTGGGCAAGCTGGTCGCCAAGCGACTGGCGGTGCCGCTGCGCGACACGGACGCCGATGTCGAAGCCAAGGCCGGCAAGCCGATCGCCGAGATCTTCGTCGACGACGGGGAGGCCGCCTTCCGGGCGCTGGAGAAAGACGCCGTCGCCGACGCCCTGGCCCACCACTGCGGCGTGCTCTCGCTCGGCGGTGGAGCGATCCTCGACGAAGGCATCCGCGCCCTGCTGCGCGAGCACACCGTCGTGTTCCTCGACGTGGGCCTGGCCCAGGCCAGCCGCCGGGTCGGGTTCAACCGCGACCGGCCGCTCCTGCTCGGCAATCCCCGCTCGCAACTGATGAAGCTGATGGAAGCCCGTCGGAACTTCTACCTCGAGGTGGCCACCGTGACCGTTCCTGCCGACGGCTCCGCCGGGTCGGTTGCCGACGCTGTGATCGCCGCCTTCACCCCGGCCGCGAAGGGCGCCGACTCATGAGTGACGCCACGACCATCCGCGTGGGCGGACCGGCCCCGTACGACGTGGTGGTCGGCCACGCCGTGACCCGTGAGCTGCCTGCGCTGCTCGGGTCCGGCGTCGCGCAGGTGGCCGTGATCGCCCCGGTCTCCTTGCACGACTTCGGCACTTCGGTCGGGAAGACGCTGGGCGAGGCCGGTTTCCCGGTCCGGCTGATCGAGGTCCCGGACGGCGAGGACGCCAAGACCGCCACCGTCGCCGCGGCCTGCTGGCAGGCGCTCGGCGACGCCAACTTCACCCGCTCCGACGCGATCGTCGGCGTCGGCGGCGGCGCGACCACCGACCTGGCCGGCTTCGTCGCCGCGACCTGGCTGCGCGGGGTCAAGGTCGTGCACGTGCCGACCACATTGCTGGCGATGGTCGACGCTGCGGTCGGCGGCAAGACCGGCATCAACACCGCGGCCGGCAAGAACCTCGTCGGCAGCTTCCACACCCCGGCGGGCGTGCTGTGCAGCCTGACCGCGCTGGAGACCCTGCCCGGCCCGGAGTGGGTCAGCGGCATGGCCGAGGTGGTCAAGGCCGGCTTCATCGCCGACCCGGTGATCCTGGACCTGGTCGAGTCCGACTCGGCTTCCGCGGCCGTCGCGACCGGCCCGCACACCCTTCAGCTGATCACCCGCGCCATCCAGGTCAAGGCCGACGTGGTCGCCGTCGATCTCAAGGAGACCGGGGCCGTCGGCTCGATCGGCCGGGAGATGCTCAACTACGGCCACACCCTCGGGCACGCGATCGAGAAGGTCGAGGACTACCGCTGGCGGCACGGTGAGGCGATCGCGGTCGGCATGGTGTTCGTGGCCGAGCTGGCCGCGCTGCAGGGCCGCATCCCCCATGAGCTGGTCCGCCGACACCGCAAGGTGCTCTCCGACATCGGCCTGCCGGTGAGCTACCGCGGGGACCGCTGGGAGGAACTGCACGCCGCGATGCGGGTGGACAAGAAGTCCCGCGCGGACCGGTTGCGCTTCGTCGTGCTCGACGGACTCGGCACGCCCGTGATCGCCGAGTCGCCCGCGCCGGAGGACCTGGTCGAGGCGTACAAGCGAGTGAGCGAGCGAAGCGAGTGAACAATCGAGCAGAGCAGTGCAGCGCCGAAGGCATGAGAATGGCGGCATGAGCGTCGTCTGGGTGCTGAACGGGCCGAACCTCGGCCGGCTGGGTTCGCGCGAGCCCGACGTGTACGGCTCGGTCGATTACGCCGGTCTGGTGACGGTCTGTCAGGAAACCGGCAAGGAGCTCGGCTTCGACGTCGAGGTGCGCCAGACCGACGACGAGGCCGAACTGGTCGGCTGGCTGCACGCCGCCGCCGACGACGCGATCCCGGTGGTCCTGAACCCGGCCGCGTTCACGCACTACTCCTACGCGGTGCGGGACGCGTGCGCGCAGCTGCGCGCGCCGCTGATCGAGGTGCACATCTCCAACCCGGCGACCCGGGAGTCCTTCCGGCACAACTCCGTGATCGCCGGCGTCGCCACCGGCACCATCGCCGGTTTCGGCATCAACTCGTATCGCCTGGCCCTGGCGGCCCTCGCCAGGCTCTGACGCCACGGAAAGCGTCGCGGCGAAGGCTGAGGATCAAGGGTGTGACTGGTGGTGCGACCGAATCGGCAATCCGTGTCACTTCTGTTTCAACCTTGATCCTCAGCCGACGAGAGCCCGCCGCCGTAGTCTGATTCGCATGCCGGAGATCCACGAGGCGCGCCGGGAACGGCTGCGTGCATCGATCCAGGCGGCTGACGTCGACGCGGCCCTCATCACCGACCTGGTCAACGTCCGCTACCTGACCGGGTTCACCGGCTCCAACGCAGCGCTGCTGGTCACGTCCGACACGGCCCTGCTCGCCACCGACGGTCGCTACGTGGCTCAGGCCGGCGCCCAGGCGCCCGACGTCGAGCTCGAGGTGGAGCGGGCCTGCGCGGTCGCGCTGTCCGGGCGGGCGGACAAGCTCAAGGTGCGCCGCCTCGGCTTCGAGTCCCACCACGTCACCGTCGACCTGCACGGGCAGTTGGCCGGGCAGGCCGAGCTGGTCCCGCTCGGCCCGGCCGTCGAGGAGCTGCGCACCGTCAAGGACGAGGTGGAGATCTCCGCGCTGCGGGAGGCCGCCGCCATCGCCGACGCCGCTCTCGCCGAGATCCTCGAGGGGCTGGTGATGGGCCGGACCGAGCGCCACGTCGCCCGCGAACTCGAGCGCCGGATGCTGGACAAGGGCGCGGAGGCGGCGGCTTTCGACACGATCGTGGCGGCGGGGGAGAACTCCGCGATCCCGCACCACCGGCCCACCGACCGCCGGATCGCCTACGGCGACCTGCTCAAGATCGACTTCGGCGCCCGGGTCGCCGGCTACCACTCCGACATGACCCGCACCTTCGTCGTCGGCGCCGAACCGGCGCCCTGGCAGGTCGAGCTCTACGACCTGGTGTTCGCCGCCCAGCGGGCCGGGCGGGAGGCGCTGAGGCCGGGCGTCGAGCTCACCGCGGTCGACGGCGCGGCCCGTTCCGTGGTCGAAGCCGCAGGTCACGGCCTGAACTTCAGCCACGGCCTGGGGCACGGCGTCGGCCTGCAGATCCACGAGGCGCCGCTGATCGCCGCTACATCCACGGGTAGACTGCGTGCGCTCACGCCGGTCACGATCGAGCCCGGGGTATACCTCGACGGGGTCGGCGGGATCCGCATCGAGGACACCCTGGTGGTCCGAGAACCCAGTGACGGCGGGCCTGAGCTACTGACCGTGACCACTAAAGAGCTGCTCGTCCTCGACTGACGCGGCCTGAATTCGGAGGACCGCCCCATGGCGACGACGAACGACCTGAAGAACGGTCTTGTGCTCAAGATCGACAACAACCTCTGGACCGTCATCGAGTTCCAGCACGTCAAGCCCGGCAAGGGTCCGGCCTTCGTGCGGACCAAGCTGAAGAACGTCATGTCCGGCAAGACCGTCGATAAGACGTTCAACGCCGGCATCAAGGTCGAGACCGCCTCAGTCGACAAGCGCGACATGCAGTACCTGTACAAGGACGGCGACGACTTCGTGTTCATGGACACGAGTACGTTCGAGCAGCTCAACGTCCCGGGCGCGACCGTCGGTTCGGTCGCGGACTTCATGCTGGAGAACCAGATCGCCACCGTGGCGCAGAACGAGGGCGTCGTGCTCTTCGTCGAGCTGCCGGCCTCGGTCGAGCTCCTGATCTCCTACACCGAGCCCGGCCTGCAGGGGGACCGCTCCACCGGCGGCACCAAGCCGGCCACTTTGGAGACCGGCGCCACCATCAACGTGCCGCTGTTCATCACCACCGGCGAGAAGGTCAAGGTCGACACCCGCAGTGGTGACTACCTGGGGCGCATCAACTCTTGAGCGCGCGCGGCAAGGCCCGAAAGCGCGCGGTCGACATTCTTTTTGAGGCCGAGCTCCGCGAGCGCGGGGTCCTGGAGACCCTCTCCGAGCGGGTCACCGGCAACGATCCGCCGGTGGTCGAGTACGCCCAGATCCTGGTCCAGGGCGTCACCGAGCACCGGGTCCGCATCGACGAGCTGCTGTCCACCTACTCCGTGGGCTGGACGCTGGACCGGATGCCCGCGGTGGACCGCAACGTGCTGCGGGTCGGGGTCTACGAGTTGCTCTTCGCCGACGACGTCCCGGACGCGGTCGCGGTCAGCGAAGCCGTCGAGCTGGCCCGGGAGCTGTCCACGGACGAGTCGCCGAGGTTCGTCAACGGGCTGCTCGGGCGCATCCTCGACCTCAAACCCACCCTGGCCCTGTAGCGCCTCCGGCCCCTGGTTGACACCAGGGCGTACAGTCGGGTTTGTCCCTGAGGACAAGCTGCTCCGGACCCCGGCGGCATTCGATCGGTCGATCGAACGAGCCGGAGTTCCCCATGAAATCTGCAGGCGCGCCCACCGCGCCCACGTCGCCCACCGCGGCCCCTCGCCCGCTTCCCGGTGTACCGCTCCGCCGGAACGGTCACCCTGCCGGCGAATCATCCTTTCCGCTGTTCACGGCCACCGGGTGGATCAAGGAGGGCCTCGTCGGCGTGACCGGCGTCGGTGAACTCGATCTCGCCACGGCGCCGCTCCTCACCGCCGAGGTCCGCGCGGTCTGCCGGGCCGCCCTCCCCGGGGACGTCCGGGAGTTCCTGCTGGACCTGGAAGGCGTGACGTTCCTGGACTCCACCGGGCTGCGCTGCGCGGAGCGCGCCGAGCTCGCGGCGAGGAACGGCGGTTTACACGTGCGGGTCCGTCCGCCCGCCGCCCGCGGCCCGCGGCAACTTCTCCGCCTCGCGCATCCGGCTCGCGATGACCAGGAGCTCCCGCGATGACGCGCGCACGGCACCGCGCCGCGATCCGGTTGCGCTGGCGGGCGATCTTCGGTTTGCTGCGACCCGGCCCCGCCCGGGGTGGTCATCGGGCGAGTCCAGGCCGCGCGCTGGAAGGCGCGGACCGAACTGTCGGGCACAACCCCGGCAACTAGCGCCGGGGCGCCACACGCGCGAGCGTCTCGAAGGGGGAGTGGGGCTTGGCCCCCCGGGACGAATTGCGAGCCCAGATGGGCGCGGCGATCGCGGCCGGCGACCCGGGACTCGCGGCCGCCGACCGGCTGTGCCGCGCCTGCGTCGACCTGCTGGGTGTGGACGGCGCGGCGGTGTCGATCGTCGCCGACGGAGTCATGCGGGGCACTTTCGGCGCCAGCAACGAATTGAGTCGGCGCCTCGACGAGTACCAGTTCACCTTCGGTGAGGGCCCGTGCCTGGACTCGGTTCGTACCGCGCGACCGGTCCTGGTGGGCGATCTGCAGGATCCGGAGGAAACCCGCTGGCCCGCGTACGCCGACGCGGTGCTCGGCGCCGGGGTGCGCGCCGTCTACGCCTTGCCGGTCCCGTTTGCGGACGCCCACATCGGTGCGCTGGACCTGTACCGGATCGCGCCCTGCATGCTCGGCGGCGAAGCCCTGGCCGGCGGGGTCCTCGCCGCGGAGCTGGTGGCCGGACCGCTGGTGGATCTGATGACGGCTCAGACGGCCACCGACGGCTCGCGCGGAGACGAGTTCGAGGAGGCGCAGGCCCTGTTGGGCCCGCTGAACCGGCTCGAGATCCACCAGGCCACCGGCATGGTGATGGCGCAGCTGGACGTCGGGCCGGAGGAGGCCCTGGTCCGCCTACGCGCCCACGCCTTCGCCTACGGCCTCACCGCCGCCGAGACCGCGCGCCGCATCGTGGCCCGACAGCTGAGCCTGGCCGAAGACCCCCCGGGACCGGGCGCCGCCCCTGGAGGATCGTCGTGAACGACCGCGAGCGGGCCGTCACCGAGGCGTTCGTGTCGATCGCCAACGGCTTGGTCGACGGCCACGACCTGCTGGATCTCTACCTGGGGTTGACCGCTGACTGCGCCCGGCTGCTCGACGTCGCGGAGGCGGGCCTGCTGCTCGCCGACTCGCGCGGCGTGCTGCACGTCATGGCGGCCTCGTCGGAGGGCACGCTGGCGTTGGAGCTGTTGCAGCTTCAGCGCGAGCAGGGACCGTGCCTGGACTGCTTCCGGGACGGCGTGGTCGTGGAGGTGCCGGATCTCGCCGCCGCAACGGAACGTTGGCCCGATTTCGTCCCGGCGGCCCTGGCGGCCGGCTTCTCCTCGGTGCACGCGCTGCCGATGCGGCTGCGGAACACGATCCTCGGCACTCTCGGGCTGTTCGGCGCCGAGGTGGGCACGCTGAACGAGGAGGATCTGGCTCTCGGTCAGGCCCTCGCCCACGTCGCGAGCGTGGCCCTGGTGGCCGAGCGGGCAACCGCCGACGGCAAGGCGCTCAACGCGCACCTGCAGGCAGCCCTGACGAGCCGGGTGACCCTGGAGCAGGCCAAGGGCATCCTCGCCCAGATGGGCGGCCTGGACATGGATCGGTCCTTCGCAGTGCTACGCCGCTATGCGCGCGACCACAACCTGCAGCTCGCGGACGTCGCCGCCCGGATGGTCAGCCGGGGGCTTCCGCCGGACGTCCTGCTCTCCCACGCGGCCGGCAAAGGCCTCCTGCCGTAGCGCTGCGGCCCTGGCTCGTCGCTACACGTACAGGCTAAATGTCCAGCGCGCCGCGGGCGTCGGAGCTGAGAACGCCCCAGTTGATGAGTTCCTCGGTCAGGCTGGACGGCGGCTGGTCGTAGATGACGGCCAGCGTGCGCAGGTCGTCCTGGCGGATCGAGAGCACCTTGCCGTTGTAGTCACCGCGCTGGGACTGGATGGTCGCCGCGTAGCGCATCAGCGGGCCGGCCTTCTCTGTCGGCACCTGCTGGAGCCGCTCCAGGTCGATCACCAGGCGCGGGGGCGGCTCGGCTGCCCCGCTCGGGGCCCCGCCCGGCAGCAGTTCGGCCACCGGGACGCCATAGAAGCTGGCCAACTCGGCGAGCTTCTGGACGGTCACGGCGCGGTCGCCGCGCTCGTAGGAGCCCACCACGACCGCCTTCCAGCGGCCCTTGGACTTCTCCTCGACTCCGTGCAGGGACAGGCCCTGCTGGGTGCGGATCGCGCGCAGTCGCGCACCCAACGCTTTCGCATATTCGGTGGGCACGGGCTACTCCTGGTGACGATTGAGCTTGACGGGCGATTCGAGAAACATGTAGTGCCTTCACGACCATGCGGCGGCAATTACGCGGCGTACGCAAGTGCGGCAGTGAGCGCTACAGAGTGTGACGTTACGCAGAGTGAGGTTCGGCGTCAATACGTATCACCCGATCGTGCCCTTGCAGTGGACGGCGCGGGCCCCGGCCGCTACCGGGGCTCACACTGCTAGTGTCGGCACCATCCAAGGCGTCCTTTAAAGCCCGTCCCGAGAGGCGGGCAAGGGGGTCCAGAACGGCATATGAGCGCGCCTGAGAACAGCTTCCCAGCGGGCATTCCTGATCATGGGGGTGTCCCCGCCTCGCCCGGTCGTCCGGTGCTGGAGGCCTCCGACATCCGTCGCGTTCTGACGCGTATCGCCCACGAGATCGTCGAACGCAACAAGGGCGCCGGCGACCTGGTCCTGCTCGGCATCCCGACCCGCGGCGTTCCGCTTGCCCTCCGCCTGGCGGAGCGGATCGGTGAGGTCGAGGGCGACGCGCCGCCGGCCGGGTCACTGGACGTGACGATGTACCGCGACGACCTTGCTCTGCGTCCGGCCCGCGGCCTGGGTCGTACCGACATCCCCGGCGACATCGACGACAAGGTCGTCGTGCTGGTCGACGACGTGCTGATGTCCGGGCGGACCATCCGGTCCGCGCTGGACGCGCTCAAGGACATCGGCCGGCCACGGGCGGTCCAGCTCGCCGTCCTCGTCGACCGCGGCCACCGCGAGCTACCGATCCGGGCCGACTTCGTCGGCAAGAACCTGCCGACCTCATTGTCCGAGACCGTCGCGGTCCGCGTGGAGGAGCTCGACGGGCTCGACGTCGTGATGCTGGGAGTGAAGGGGGAGCAGACATGAAGCGGCACCTGCTGTCGGCGGCCGACCTGAGCCGCGATGACGCTCTGCTCATCCTCGACACCGCCGAGGAGCTGGCCCGCCTCGCCGACCGGCCGATCAAGAAGCTGCCCACCCTGCGCGGGCGCACCGTGGTCAACCTGTTCTACGAGGACTCCACCCGGACCCGGACCTCCTTCGAGGCGGCCGCAAAACGGCTCTCCGCCGACGTCATCAACTTCGCGGCGAAGGGGTCCTCGGTCTCGAAGGGCGAGAGCCTCAAGGACACCGCGCTGACCCTGGAGGCCATGGGCGCGGATGCGGTGGTGGTTCGCCACCACGCCTCCGGCGCCCCGCACCGGCTGGCCAACTCGGGCTGGATCCGCGGCAGCGTGGTCAATGCCGGCGACGGCACCCACGAGCACCCCACCCAGGCCCTGCTCGACGCCTTCACGATGCGGCGGCGCCTCGGGTCCTTCGACGGCCGCCGGGTCACCATCGTCGGCGACATCCTGCACAGCCGGGTCGCGCGTTCGAACGTGCGCCTGCTGCACACCCTGGGCGCGCAGGTGACGTTGGTGGCGCCGCCCACGCTGCTGCCGGTCGGAGTGGCGACCTGGCCGTGCGCGGTCTCCTACGACTTGGACGCCGAGCTCCCCAAGTCCGATGTGGTGATGATGCTGCGGGTCCAGCACGAGCGGATGAACGCCGCGTTCTTCCCGAGCGCCCGCGAGTACAGCCGCCGCTACGGCCTGGACGGGCTGCGGTTCGCCGCGATGCCCGAGCACGCCATAGTGATGCACCCCGGCCCGATGAACCGCGGCATGGAGATCGCCGCCGAGGTCGCCGACTCGCCCCGGTCGACGATCGTCGAGCAGGTCACCAACGGCGTGAGCGTCCGGATGGCGGTGCTCTACCTGCTCCTCTCGGGGAGCGAATCAGCAATCGGTTCGACGGAGGAGACGTCATGAGCTCGTACCTGCTGCGGGGGGTACGGCCCCTCGGCGGGGAGCCCACCGACCTGCTGCTCGCCGACGGCCGGATCAGCGAGATCGGATGCGGCCTGAGTGCCACCGGCGCACACGTCGTGGACGCCGACGGTCTGATCGCGCTGCCCGGCCTGGTCGACCTGCACACGCACCTGCGCGAGCCCGGCCGCGAGGACGCCGAGACGGTGGAGACCGGCACGCAGGCTGCGGCGCTCGGCGGCTTCACCGCGGTGCACGCGATGGCCAACACCTCCCCGGTCGCCGACACCGCCGGCGTGGTCGAGCAGGTCTGGCGCCTGGGCCAGCAGTACGGGCACGCCGACGTCCGTCCGGTCGGCGCGGTCACCGTCGGGATCGCCGGCGAGCAACTGGCCGAGCTCGGCGCGATGGCCGACTGCCCGGCCGGGGTGCGGGTGTTCTCCGACGACGGGCACTGCGTCTCCGACGCCGTCCTGATGCGCCGCGCGCTGGAGTACGTCAAGGCCTTCGACGGGGTCATCGCGCAGCACGCGCAGGAGCCCCGGCTCACCGAGGGCGCCCAGATGAACGAGGGCGAGATGTCCGCGGTGCTCGGCCTCGGAGGCTGGCCGGCCGTCGCCGAGGAGGCGATCATCGCCCGGGACTGCCTGCTCGCCGCGCACGTCGGCTCCCGGCTGCACGTCTGCCACGTGTCGACGGCCGGCTCGGTGGAGCTGATCCGCTGGGCGAAGAGCAAGGGCTGGGACGTGACCGCCGAGGTGACGCCCCATCACCTGCTGCTCACCGACGAGTTGGTCGCCAGTTACGACCCGATCTACAAGGTGAACCCGCCGCTGCGCACGGCCGCCGATGTGGAGGCGCTGCGGGCCGGCCTGGCCGACGGCACCATCGACGCCGTCGCCACCGACCACGCCCCCCACCCGGACGAGGCCAAGGACTGTGAGTGGGCTGCGGCCGCGATGGGCATGCTCGGCCTGCAGACCGCACTCTCGGTGGTCCAGCAGGTCATGGTCGACACCGGCCTGATGAGCTGGGCCGAGGTGGCCGACCGGATGTCGACCCGCCCGGCGCGGATCGGCCGGGTGGATGGGCACGGTCGTGCCCTGGAGGTCGGGGCGCCGGCCAACGTGACGCTGATCGACCCGAGCGCCAGTTGGACCGTCGAACCCCACGCGCTGGCCTCGAAGAGCCGGAACACGCCGTACCGGACGATGACCTTGCCCGGCACCGTGTACGCGACCTTCCTGCGTGGCAATGCCACCGTGCTCGACGGGAAGTTGGCCTGATGGCCCGGCAGAATCGAAGGGGACCGGCACTGCTGGTGCTGGAGGACGGCCGGACCTTTCACGGCGAGGCCTACGGCCACGCCGGGGAGACCTTCGGCGAGGCGGTCTTCTCCACCGGCATGACGGGGTATCAGGAAACGCTGACCGACCCGAGCTACCACAAGCAGGTCGTCGTGATGACGGCCCCGCACATCGGCAACACCGGGGTGAACGACGAGGACCCGGAGTCCCGCAAGATCTGGGTCGCCGGCTACGTCGTGCGCGACCCGGCGCGGATCCCGAGCAACTGGCGCTCGGTCCGGCCGCTTGAGGACCAGCTCGACGAGTCCGGGGTCGTCGGGATCTCCGGCATCGACACCCGCGCGCTGACCCGGCACCTGCGCGACGCCGGCGCGATGCGGGTCGGGCTCTCCAGCTCCGAGACCGACCCGGTCGCCCTGCACGCCCGGGTCCTCGCGAGCCCGAGCATGCTCGGCGCCGACCTGGCCAAGGAGGTCTCCACCCCCGAGCCCTACGTGGTCCCGGCGATCGGGCCGAAGCGCTTCACCGTGGTGGCCGTCGACCTCGGGATCAAGGCGATGACCCCGCACCGGATGGCCCAGCGCGGCATCGAGGTGCACGTGGTGCCCGCGACCTGCACGGCGGCCGACGTTCTCGCCCTCGACGCGGACGGGGTGTTCCTGTCGAACGGCCCGGGCGACCCCGGCGTCGCGGACTACGCGGTGGACATCGCGAGGGGAGTGCTGGACGCCCGGGTGCCGCTGTTCGGCATCTGCTTCGGCAACCAGATCCTCGGCCGGGCTCTCGGCTTCGGCACCTACAAGCTGCGCTTCGGCCACCGCGGCATCAACCAGCCGGTGATCGACCGCATCACCGGCAAGGTCGAGATCACCGCGCACAACCACGGCTTCGCCGTGGACGCGCCGCGCGACCGGATCTCGGACACTCCGTACGGCCGGGCCGAGGTCAGCCACGTCTGCCTCAACGACGACGTCGTCGAAGGCGTGCGCTGCCTGGACGTGCCGGCCTTCTCCGTCCAGTACCACCCGGAGGCGGCAGCCGGTCCGCACGACGCCGCCTATCTGTTCGACCGGTTCACCGAGTTGATGAGCAGCAAGAACGGACGTGCGCATGCCTCGGCGTGAGGACATCAGGTCGGTCCTGGTGATCGGCTCCGGCCCGATCGTCATCGGCCAGGCGGCCGAGTTCGACTACTCGGGCACGCAGGCGTGCCGTGTCCTGCGGTCCGAAGGCCTGCGGGTTTCGCTGATCAACTCCAACCCGGCCACGATCATGACCGACCCGGACATCGCGGACGCCACCTACATCGAGCCGATCACCCCGGAGATGGTCCGCAAGGTGATCGAGCGGGAACGCCCGGACGCCCTGCTGGCGACCCTCGGCGGGCAGACCGCGCTGAACGCGGCGATGGCCCTGCACGAGGCCGGCGTCCTGGAGGAGTTCGACGTCGAGCTGATCGGCGCGAACGTGGACGCGATCGAGGCGGGGGAGAACCGCGAGAAGTTCAAGAAGATCGTCGCCGACATCGGGGCGGAGAGCGCGCGCTCCGCGATCTGCCACACGATGGACGACTGCCTCAAGGCCGTCGCCGACCTCGGCTATCCGGTCGTGGTGCGCCCGTCCTTCACCATGGGCGGCTCCGGCTCCGGGATGGCCTACGACGAGACCGACCTCAAGCGCATCGCCGGCGCCGGCCTGACGGCCAGTTCCGACCTGCAGGCCGGGCGCGCGCCCGAGGTCCTGATCGAGGAGTCGATCCTCGGCTGGAAGGAGTACGAGCTCGAGCTGATGCGCGACCGCAAGGACAACGTGGTCGTGATCTGCTCGATCGAGAACCTCGACCCGATGGGCGTGCACACCGGCGACTCCATCACCGTGGCGCCGGCGCTGACCCTGACCGACCGTGAGTACCAGCGCCTGCGGGACATCTCGATCGATGTCATCCGCGCGGTCGGCGTCGACACCGGCGGCTGCAACATCCAGTTCGCGGTCGAGCCGAGCACCGGCCGGATCATCGTCATCGAGATGAACCCGCGGGTCTCGCGCTCCTCGGCGTTGGCGTCGAAGGCCACCGGGTTCCCGATCGCCAAGATCGCCGCCCGGCTCGCGATCGGCTACACCCTCGACGAGATCCGCAACGACATCACCCAGGTCACGCCGGCCAGCTTCGAGCCGACCCTGGACTACGTGGTGGTCAAGGTGCCGCGATTCGCGTTCGAGAAGTTCCCGCAGGCCGACGCCCGCCTGACCACGCACATGAAGAGCGTCGGTGAGGCGATGGCCATCGGCCGCAACTTCACCGAGGCGCTGCAGAAGGCGCTGCGTTCGCTGGAGAAGCGCGACGCCACCCTGACCTGGGCGGGGGAGCCGGGCGACAAGGGAGCGCTGCTGACGAAGGTGGCCACGCCTTACGACGGCCGGCTGCGCGACGTAGCCGGCGCGATCCGGGCCGGGGCCACCGTCGAGGAACTCTTCGACGCCACCAAGATCGATCCCTGGTTCCTCGACCAGCTGCTGCTGCTGCACGAGGTGGCGACCGAGCTGCTGGAGGCCGAGCAGCTCTACCCGGACCTGCTGCGCCTGGCCAAGCGCCACGGCTTTTCCGACGCGCAGATCTCCGAGATCCGGCGCATCCCGGAGCCGGTGGTCCGCGGCGTGCGGCACGCCCTCGGCATCCGGCCGGTCTACAAGACCGTCGACACCTGCGCGGGAGAGTTCGAGGCGCACACCCCGTACCACTACTCCTCCTACGACGAGGAGACCGAGGTGAGGCCGGGTCAGAAACCGAAGGTCATCATCCTCGGCTCCGGGCCGAACCGGATCGGGCAGGGCGTCGAGTTCGACTACTCCTGCGTGCACGCCTCCTTCGCGCTGCGCGACGCCGGCTACGAGACCGTGATGGTCAACTGCAACCCCGAGACCGTCTCCACCGACTACGACACCTCCGACCGGCTCTACTTCGAGCCGCTCACCCTCGAGGACGTGCTCGAGGTCGTGCACGCCGAGCAGCAGGCCGGCGAGGTCGTCGGCGTGGTCGTCCAGCTCGGTGGGCAGACCCCACTGGGCCTGGCCCAGGCGCTCAAGAACGAAGGCGTCCCGATCGTCGGCACCTCACCGGAGGCGATCCACCTCGCCGAGGACCGCGGAGCGTTCGGCCGGGTGCTCGCCAAGGAGCAGCTGACCGCGCCGAAGTGGGGGACCGCGTTCTCCTTCTCCGAGTCCAAGGCGATCGCCGACGAGGTCGGTTACCCGGTCCTGGTCCGCCCGTCCTACGTCCTCGGCGGACGCGGCATGGAGATCGTCTACAGCGAGGAGATGCTCGCCGACTACATCTCCCGCGCCACCGAGATCACCGCGGACCGACCGGTCCTGGTCGACCGCTTCCTCGACGACGCGGTGGAGATCGACGTCGACGCGCTCTACGACGGGACCGAGCTCTACCTCGGCGGGGTCATGGAGCACATCGAGGAGGCCGGCATCCACTCCGGCGACTCGGCCTGCGTGCTGCCCCCGATCACCCTGGGCAATTCCGACATCGCGCGGATCCGGACCTCGACCGAGGCGATCGCCCGCGGCGTCGGTGTACGCGGTCTGCTCAACGTGCAGTACGCGATCGCCGCCGACGTGCTCTACGTCCTGGAGGCGAATCCGCGGGCCTCGCGCACGGTGCCGTTCGTGTCCAAGGCGACTGCGGTCCCGCTGGCCAAGGCGGCGGCCCGGGTGATGCTCGGCGCCACCATCGCCGACCTGCGCGCCGAGGGGATCCTGCCGCCGAGGGGCGACTGCGCCGACCTGCCCTACGACGCGCCGGTGGCGGTGAAGGAGGCGGTGATGCCCTTCAACCGGTTTCGTACCGCCGACGGCACCCACGTCGACACCATCCTCGGCCCGGAGATGCGCTCCACCGGTGAGGTGATGGGCATCGACACCACCTTCGGCACCGCGTTCGCCAAGTCGCAGGCCGGCGCCTACGGATCGCTGCCGACCAAGGGCGCGGCGTTCGTCTCGGTCGCCAACCGGGACAAACGCTCGATGGTGTTCCCGGTCAAGCGGCTCTACGACCTCGGCTTCGAGATCCTCGCCACCGGCGGCACCGCGGACGTCCTGCGCCGCAACGGGGTCCCGGCCACCGTGGTGCGCAAGGGCCACCACGGCCCCGGCCCGGCCACCGCCCAGTGGCCGGACGGCGAGCCGACGATTGTGACGCGCATTCAGAACGGCGAGATCGCGCTCATCGTGAACACGCCTTTCGGGGTGGGTTCGCGGGTGGACGGCTGGGACATCCGGACCGCGGCGGTCGGCTCGAACACCCTGTGCGTGACGACCGTGCCCGGCCTCGGTGCGGCGGTGCAGGGCATCGAGGCCCTGCTGGCCGGCAACATCGAGGTGCGTCCACTGCAGGAGTACGCCGCCGCCCTGTGGGCCACCCGCCGATGACCACTCGCTGCGGATGTCATCCGTTGTGTGGGGTGGCCGCCTGATGCGGTCGGCGTACACCGCGCTCACCCGCAAGGCGCTGTTCGCCTCCGGCGGCGGCGACCCGGAAGCGGCGCACCACCGCACGATCCGGATCCTCGAGCAGGCCGGCGACAGTCCGCGCCGGCGGGCCGCGCTGGCGAAGCTGCCGCGGCCGTCGGCACCGACCACGCTGTTCGGGATCCGCTTCCCGAACCCGGTCGGGCTGGCCGCCGGCATGGACAAGGACGCGGTCGCGATCCCGGCCTGGGGGGCGCTCGGGTTCGGCTTCGTCGAGGTCGGCACCGTCACCTGGCACCCGCAGCCGGGCAACCCGGCGCCGCGGCTGTTCCGGCTGGTGGAGTCCGAGGCGATCATCAACCGGATGGGCTTCAACAACCGCGGTGCGCAGGCCATGGCGGCCCGGCTGGCGGCGCTCGGCCCGGCGCCGGTCCCGGTCGGGATCAGCCTCGGCAAGTCCAAGGTGACCCCGGTCTCCGGCGCGACCGAGGACTACCTGAACTCGCTCAAGGTGCTGCTGCCCTACGCGGACTACATCGCGGTCAACGTCAGCTCGCCGAACACCCCGGGCCTGCGTTCACTGCAGGACCGGTCCGCGCTGGACGAGTTGCTCAGCGCTCTGCGCGGGCACACCGTGGCCGCGGCCGGGCCGGGCGGGCCGGTGCCGCTACTGGTGAAGATCGCGCCCGACCTGACCGATGACGCGGTGGCCGAGGTGATCGAGGTCTGCGCAACTCGCGGGGTGGCCGGCATCATCGCCACCAACACCACGATCAGCCGCGGCGGGCTGGCCCCGTCGGACCTTTCCCGGGCCGGCGAGGCCGGCGGCCTGTCTGGGCGCCCGGTGCACGCGATGGCGGTCCGCACCGTGGCCTTCGTCGTCAAGGAAGCCGGTGACGCGCTCCCGGTGATCGGCGTCGGCGGCATCCTCGACCCTGACGACGCGCAGCGGATGTTCGACGCCGGGGCCCGCCTAGTGCAGCTCTACACCGGCTTCGTCTACGGCGGCCCTGGCCTGGTCCGCCGGATCGCCCGGGCGGGCGCGGCCCACCGGTAGCCGGGCTGACGTTCTCAGCGCGTTCTCATCCGGCCCAGGCAGGATGGTGCAGGTGCGCGTGCTGCTGGTGGAGGACGACAGGCGGATGGCCGCCGCCATGACCCGCGCGATGCGCGGCGCCGGGGTCGTCGTCGATGTCGCCGGGACCGGCGACGAGGCGCTGTGGATGGTGCGGGCGGCGAGCTATGACGCCATGGTGCTCGATCTGATGCTGCCCGACATCGACGGCGTCGAGACGTGCCGGCTGCTGCGCCGGGACGGGATCTGGGTGCCGGTGATCATGGTGACCGCGCGGGACGCGATCGCCGACCGGGTCGCCGGCCTCGACGCCGGTGCAGACGACTACCTGACCAAGCCGTTCTCCCTGGCTGAACTGCTCGCCCGGCTGCGGGCCCTGGCGCGGCGCGATCCGGTGGAGCGCCCGCCCGTGCTGGTCGTCGGGGACCTCCGGCTCGACCCCGCCGCCCGGGCGGTGACGCGGGGGGACGCGGCGATCGAGCTGTCGGCGCGGGAGTACGCGTTGTTGGAGGCGTTCATGCGCCGGCCCGGGCACGTGCTCAGCCAGCTCCAGCTGCTCGACGCGGCCTGGGATTTCGCCTACGAGCACCGCTCGAACGTGGTCGAAGTGTACGTGCGCTACCTGCGGGAGAAGATCGACCGGCCGTTCGGTGTGCGTTCCCTGGAGACGGTGCGGGGAATCGGCTACCGGCTGCGCGTGGACGGTGGGCGCTGAACCGGCTGCCGATCCGGGTCAGGCTCACCGTGGCCTTCGGGGCGGCGATGTTGCTGGTGCTCGGTGCCGCGGCGGCGTTCGTCTACCTGCGGTTGCGCCTCGACCTCGACGACCGGGTGGATGCGAGCCTGCGCTCGCGGGTCGCCGCGGCGGCCGACACCGGGCGGACGCCCACGCTGGCGGGGGTGGCGCTGGAGGATCCGGAGGAGTCCTTCGCGCAACTGATCTCACCCGCCGGGCAGGTGCTGGCCACGGTCGGCACGCTGCGGGGTCCGGCCCTGACGGGCGCTCAGACCGTCGCGGCAGGAACGCGGCCGTTGTGGGCAGAGGCGGACCTGCCCGGCGTGGACGGGCGCGTCCGCCTGCTGGCCCGATCGCCCACGAGCGGCCTGCGCTCGGAGCCCTCGGCGGTCGTGGTCGTCGTCGGACAGTCGCTGAGGGACCGGGACGAGGCGCTGGCCGGCGTCGTGACCTCGTTCGCCCTCGGCGGCTCGGTCGCGCTCGTCCTCGCTTCAGGGATCGGTTACCTGCTGGCGACCGCGGGCCTCGCCCCGGTCGAGGCGATGCGCCGCCGGGCCCGGGAGGTGTCCCTACTCGAGGGGGACGAGGGCCTGCCCCTGCCCGCTGCCCGGGACGAGATCCGCCGGCTCGGCGAGACGCTCAACGAGATGCTGGCCCGGCTGCGCGGCGCCTACGAGCGGGAGAGCCGGTTCGTCGCCGACGCCAGCCACGAGCTGCGCACCCCGATCGCGATCATCAAGACCGAGCTCGAGGGTGCGCTTCAGGCGGGTGACTGCCCGGAGGTGGTACGCGTGGCCCTCGGGGCGGCGGTGGAGGAGTGCGATCGCCTTGCCCAGCTGGCGGAGGACCTGCTCGTGGTCGCACGGGCCGCGGACGGGCAGTTGCCGGTTCGTGCTGAATACCTCGGTGCGGACCGCCTGCTGGCGGGGCTCCGGGACCGGTTCGCCGACCGGGCCGAGCGGGACGGCCGGGTGATTCGGACCGAGGCCGAGGACGGGTTGCTGGTGTGGGCCGACCCGCTGCGGATGAGGCAGGTGCTGGGCAACCTCGTGGACAACGCGCTGCGCCACGGCGATGGCGAGATCACCGTGGTCGCGCGCCAGGTGAGCGGGGGCGTCGAGATCGACGTCGCGGACTGCGGGCCGGGGTTTCCGGCCGAGTTCGTACCGCGGGCCTTCGAACGATTCGCCCGCGGGGATCGGGCCCGCTCCAGCGACGGCGTCGGGCTCGGCCTGGCCATCGTCGCCGCCGTCGCGTCCGCGCATGGCGGGGCGGCGTCCCTGGTCGAGGGCCCGCGCACCGTCGTGCGGATCCGGATCCCCAACGCGAGCTGACGCCCCGTCACTCCAGATGCCTCCGCGGGTTCCTGGCGTGGCTCATCTTCTTCTCAGATCCGCTTCCTACGGTGCCCGTGGCCGGCTCGACGGGAGCGCGGCGGTAGAGAGGAATCGACATGACGATCGTGACGAGCAAAAGGCCGGCGGCGCTCCTGGCCGCGACCGCGCTCGCGATCACGGGGTGCGCCGCGGCCGGGGCCGCCAGGTCCGACACTGCACCGAGCGCAACGAGCGGGACCGACGCGGCGGTGGGCACGACCGTGGAGTGGCCGGTCACCCGGTGCGGCACCTACAGCGGCACCGGGTGCGCGCCCACCGAACGCCGGGTGGACACCGTGCGCCCGACGTTCTCCAACCCGACCCGGATCACCAACCCGCTGTTCCCGATCGCCGGGCTGGACTCGGTCGTTCTGCTCGGGACCGTGGACGGCAAGCCGTTCCGGTCCGAGACCACGCTGATTCCCGGCGAGCACTCGGTCACGGTGGACGGCGTTGCGATTCCGGTGGCGGTGTCGCAGTACACCGCCTACCTGGACGGCCGGCTCGACGAGGTCGCGATCGACCGCTACGCCCAGGCCGACGACGGAGCGGTGTGGTACCTCGGCGAGGACGTCTACGACTACCGCAAGGGCACCGTCACGATCACCGAGGGCAGCTGGCTGGCCGGTCGCGACGGCCCCCCGGCCATGATCATGCCCGCGGTCCCCTCGCCCGGTCAGGTGTTCCGGCCAGAGAACATCACCGGCGTGGTGTTCGAAGAGGTCGAGGTGGTCGACGTCGGCAAGACGGTCGCCGGCCCCCGCGGCCCGCTCGAGGGTGCGGTGACCATGCGGGAGCTGCACCTGGACGGGTCCTACTCGGACAAGGTCTTCGCCCCCGGCTACGGCGAGTTCGACACCAGCTCCGACGGCGACACCGAGGCGCTTGCCCTGGCGATGCCGACCGACCGGATCGACGAGCTGGTGCCGGCCGCGCTGCGGCTGGTCTCGACCAGCGCCTGGGGGATCCTGGAGAACGTGCGCCTGGCGGACTGGGAGGCGGCGAACCCGACCCTGCGCAGGGTGGAGGCGCTGTGGCGCGGGCTCGCGGCGAAGAATTACCCGCCGCGGGTCGCCACCACGATGACCCGGGCGCTCGCGGACCTCAAGGGCGCGGTAGCCGGCGAGAACACCCGGGCCGCGTCCCAGGCTGCGGTCGACCTCGCGCAGTCGGCGCTGGACCTCGAATTGCTCTACCTCGGCACTGCGGAGCTCGACCGGTTCCACCTGCACGCCCAGCAGCTGCGGGTACATGCCGCCGCGAAAGACACGGCCGGGGTGTGCGGGGAGGTGGCGGTGCTCGAGTGGATCCGTGCCCGGCTGGCCGGATTCGTCTCCGAAGAGCGCCTGACCGCCCTCGATGTCGCCCTGCGCGGGCTGCGGGGAGCATCCGATGCGGGGAACGTCGCCTCCGCTGCCGATCAGGCGGCGCGGGCGGCGGCCGAGCTGCGCGGTTGACCCGCACCGGCCGGACGATGCCGGCGTCGCCCGCCCCTGGCC
>NZ_JACDFE010000238.1 GCF_013815995.1 Sporichthya sp. | reverse complement strand
GGTCGGGCCGCAGCACCATCGCGACGTGATGGCGGCGCAGCTCGTAGCCCATCCGCAGGCTGGCCGCGTCGGAATCGAGCGGGCTTCCGGCGAGCAGGCTGCGGATCGCGTCCTCGCGCGCGGCGGCCTGGCTGCGCTCCCAGGTCGAACGCTCCGCCTCATAGGCGGCGACGACGTGCACGCGGACCGCGTCGAGGTAGGTGGAGACGAAGTCGGTGGACCAGGTGACCAGACGCTTGAGTTCATCCGCATCGTCGACGTCGGCGAAGACCACGTCGACCCACTGGCGCCAGAGCTTGGCCTGCCCGACGTGGTAGCAGCGCAGCAGCGTCGGCAGCCCGACCCCGCGGTGCACCATCATCCGGGCGAAGTCGGTGGCCTGGGCCGGGGCCTCGATGCCCTCCGGCGGGATGCCGAAGCGCAGCAGCGCGGCCATCGCGCCGATGTGCGCGATCGCGTTGGCCTCGGTGGCGGCCTGCATCTCGGCGTCCTGCGGCATCTCCGGGACCGCGGCCATGATGTGCATGGATAGCTCGGGCCCGAGGTCGGCGAGCTGGGTGGCGACGCGCGCGGCCCACTCCGGGATCTCGGCAGCGGCGTCCATGGCCGCAACCTACGCCCGGAGGGGCCCGGCGGGGAGCCAGGTCTCGAGCGCAGCGTCCAGGATGATCTCGACGCCGGTCAGGGCCTTGCTCACCGGGCAGCCGGCCTTGGCCTCCTCGGCGACCTTCGTGAAGCCGTCGGCGTCCAGGCCCTCGACCTCACCGCGGACCGTCAGCTTGATGCCGGTGAGGCGGAAGCCGCCCGCGGGGTCCGGGCCGAGGTCGACGTCGGCCTGCACGTCGAGCGCCTGGGGCGTGCCGCCGGCGCGGGCGATCAGCGCCGAGAGCTGCATCGCGTAGCAGGAGGAGTGCGCGGCGGCGATGAGCTCCTCGGGGTGCGGTGCGCTCGTCACGCCCTGTCCAGGCCGTTGCGTCAGCGAAAGTGGTCGCTATAACGACCGATCTCGCTGACGTAAAGAGCTCAGTGGTTGTGGGTCGGAACGAACGGACCCTCGGAGGACTGCACGACGACAAAGCCCTGGCCCTCGAAGGCGAGCTGGAAGGCCTCGCCGGAGCCGCGACCGATCAGCGCGGACGCGCCGGCCGTGCGGACCAGGCGGGTCTTCAGCGACGACGACCAGGCGATCGCCGACTGCAGGTCGGCGAAGGTCGGGGCCTGGGTGGCATCGAGCACGACCGGCGTCCCGTATGAGGAGAGCGCGATCCGGCCGGTGCCGGTGAAGACCATGTTGAACACGCCGCCGGCGAACATCGAGGCGCCCTCGACGCGTTTGATGTCCCAGGTGAGGCCCGGGTCGAACGCGAGGACGTTCGCGCCGTTGACCGTCAGCGAGTCGCCCTCGAGATCGACGAGGTAGAGGTCAAAGGCGTTCTGCGCCAGGAACAGGTCGCCCCTTCCCTTGCAGCGCATCAGCGGGACGCCCTCGCCGGTGGCGACCTTCTTGATCAGCTTCTTCACCCCGCCGGCGCCCTCGTAGGCGAACTCGATCGCGCCCTGGTAGGCAACCATCGCGCCCTGGCGGGCGAGCAACTCTCCGTTGAGCTTGACCTTGAGCAGGCGCGGGTTCTGCAGCGACATGTCCTCGCTGCCCTCGATCTCGACGTTGGCGCTGAACAGGTTGCTTTTCATGATCGCCACCCTGTCATGGGGGAATTTCGCGCACCACGTCGCGGGCGTCCTTGTCGTGGCGCAGGCCCAGGTAGCGGGGGTGGCGCAACCGGCCCTCGCGGGTCCACTCGGTGAAGCCGACCTGAGCGACCAGCAGCGGGTCGACCCAGCGACTCTCCTTGGCCTTCGGGGCGTCGACGAAGGGCGACTCCGCCAGCACCAGGTCGTCCAGGGCGACGCGAATCGCGGCCAGCGTCTTGTGGTCGAACCCGGTGCCGACCTTGCCGGCGTACTTGAGCTCGCCGTCTTCGTAGTAGCCGACGAGCAGGGCACCGAAGCCGGTGCGGGCGGCGGCGGAGGACTCGGTGAAGCCGCCGATGACGAACTCCTGCTCGCGAACGCACTTCAACTTCAGCCAGTGTGAGGAACGCCGGCCGGGCTCGTACTTCGACCCCGCGCGCTTGGCGATCAGGCCCTCCCAGCCGCTCGCGCACGCCTCGCGCAGCAGCGCCACCCCGGAACCTTCGCGCTCCTCGGACAGCCGCAACGGCTCCACGTAGGTAATGGCCTCGGTCAGCACGCGGCGACGGGCCTGCAGCGGAAGCTGCGTCAGATCCTGACCGCCGTAGGTGAGCAGGTCGAAGGCGTAGAAGACCACCGGCACCCCGATGGCCAGCGCCCGCCGGACGTCGCTGATACCGAGCCGCGCCTGCAGCAGACCGAAGCTGGTCTGCTCGCCGTCGAAGGCCACCACCTCGCCGTCGACGACCAGTCCGGGCGGGGCGGCGACGGTCAGGGCGGCGACGATCTCGGGGAAGGTCGCGCTGTTGTCGCGCTGGATCCGCGAATACAGCCGCGTCGTCCGCTCCCCCCGCACGGCGATCAGCCGGACGCCGTCGAGCTTGCGCTCGTAGACCCAGTCATCGCCCGGCGGCGGCCGCTCCGCCGGCGAGGAGAGCATCGGGGTGCGGAAGGCGGGCTTGGCCGGCCGCAGCAACTTCTGCTCGCCGGCGTCGAGCAGCTCGGCCAGCAGATCGGCCGGCAGCTCGTCCACGCGGCGAGCTTACGTCCGGCCCCCCGCGCCTGGAGAGGTGTCGGTTGGCCGGACGCAACGGGGTGAAAGGCTGGACGGGTTCGCCGAGCACAGGAGGACTCATGGCGTCGACCCCCATTGCCGTCGCCGACCTCACGGTCGATGCCGAGCTGTACGCCTTCCTGACCCAGGAGGTGCTACCCGCCGTCGACCTCGCCCCGGACGTCTTCTTCACCGGCCTGTCCGACGCGGTGCACACCCTCGGGCCGCGCAACCGCGAGCTGCTGGAGGTCCGGGACCGGATGCAGGCCGCGATCGACGACTGGCACCGCTCGCGGCCGGGGGCCGGTGACCCGGCGGAGTACACGGCGTTCCTCACCTCGCTCGGCTACCTGGTGCCGAGCGGGCCGGACTTCTCGATCAGCACGGCGAACGTGGACCCGGAGATCGCGTCCATCAACGGCCCGCAGCTGGTGGTGCCGGTGACCAACGCCCGGTACGCGCTCAACGCCGTCAACGCGCGCTGGGGTTCGCTCTACGACGCGCTCTACGGCACCGACGCTCTCGGGGACCCCCCGCGGTCCGGGCCGTACGACCCGGACCGCGGCAAGCACGTGATCGCGTGGGCCCGTTCGTTCCTCGACGATGTGGTGCCGCTCTCCTCGGGCTCGCACTCCGCGGCGACCGCGTACGCGGTGGCCGACGGGGCGCTGGCCGTGACGCTGGACGACGGGCAGAGGGTCGGGCTTCGTTCCCCCGCCACGTTCGCGGGGCACGTGGGCGACGCCGCGGCCCCTTCGGCGGTGCTGTTGCGCAACCACGGCCTGGGCATCGAGATCCGGATCGACCGCGCGCACGCGGTCGGCGCGACCGACCCGGCCGGGGTCGCCGACGTCGAGCTCGAGTCGGCGATCACCGCGATCATGGACTTCGAGGACTCGGTCGCCTGCGTGGACGCCGCCGACAAGGTCGCTGCGTACCGGAACTGGCTCGGGCTGATGCAGGGCACGCTGTCCGCGGCGGTGGCCAAGGGCGGTTCGTCGTTCGTGCGCCGGATCGAGCCGGACCGTAACTACGCCGCGGCCGACGGTTCGCCGTTGCGGGTGCGGGCGCGCTCGCTGCTGCTGGCCCGCAACGTCGGGCACCTGATGACCACCGGCGCCGTGCTCGACAAGGACGGCCGCCGGATCGGTGAGGGCATCCTCGACGCCTTCGTGATCGGTGCGTGCGCCCTGCACGATCTGGCCCGGGATCAGGCCGAGCGCAACTCCCCCGCCGGCTCCGTCTATCTGGTCAAGCCGAAGATGCACGGCCCGGACGAGGTCACGCTGACCAGCGCCCTGTTCGGAGCCGTCGAGCAGACCCTCGCCCTACCGGCGGACACCCTGAAGATGGGAATCATGGACGAGGAGCGGCGGACCACCGTCAACCTTGCCGAGTGCATCCGCGCGGCGGCCGCGCGTGTGGTGTTCATCAACACCGGCTTCCTCGACCGCACCGGCGATGAGATCCACACCTCGATGCAGGCCGGCCCGGTGGTGCGCAAGAACGACATGAAGGCCACCACCTGGATCAAGGCTTACGAGGATTGGAACGTCGACACCGGGTTGCGTTGCGGCCTGGCCGGGCGGGCCCAGATCGGCAAGGGCATGTGGGCCGCACCGGACCGGATGGCCGACATGCTGGAGCAGAAGATCGGCCACCCCCGCGCAGGCGCCAACTGCGCCTGGGTCCCGTCCCCGACCGCAGCGACGCTGCACGCCACCCACTACCACCGGGTGGATGTGACAGCTCGTCAGAATGAGCTCGCCGGGCAGACCCGTTCCTCGCTCCATCAGCTCCTCCAGATCCCGCTGGCGCCGGCGGCCGACTGGCCGGCCGCGGACCGCAAGGCCGAGATCGAGAACAACGCGCAGGGCATCCTCGGCTACGTGGTGCGCTGGGTGGACCAGGGCGTGGGTTGTTCCAAGGTGCCGGACATCTCCAACGTCTCTCTGATGGAGGACCGGGCCACCTGCCGGATCTCCTCGCAGCACCTGGCCAACTGGCTGGTGCACGGCGTCGTCACCGCCTCCGAGGTGGAGGACGCGCTGCGCCGGATGGCCGTGGTGGTCGACGGCCAGAACGCCGGCGACCCGCTGTACACCCCGATGGCGCCAGGCTTCGACGGCCCGGCGTTCCGGGCCGCGCACGACCTGGCCTTCAACGGCACCGCTTCCCCGTCCGGCTACACCGAACCGATCCTGCACGCCCAGCGGGCTGCCGCTAAGGGCCTGGCGAAGGGAACTACCTCATGACCAACGGCATTAACCTGGCCCAGGCCCGCACGATCATCGCCACCGCGCTGCAGTTCGGCACCGACAAGGGGTTCAAGCCGCTGACGGTCGTCGTGCTCGACGCCGGTGGGAATGTGGTCGCCGCCGAGCGCGCAGATGGGTCCCCGAACAAGCGCTTCGAGATCGCACACGGCAAGGCCTTCGGCGCGATCTCGATCGGCATCGGGTCGCGGGCCCTGATGGCCCGCGCCGAGCAGCAGCCCTACTTCATCGCCGCCGCCGGAGCGGCGATCGGCGGCGCACTGGTGCCGGTCCCGGGGGGCGTGCTGATCCAGGAAGGCGGCGCCACCATCGGCGCCGTCGGCATCTCCGGCGACACCTCGGACAACGACGAGGCCGCCGCCGTCGCCGGCATCGAGGCCGTGGGCCTGGCGGCGAACACCGGCTAGCCGGGGGCGCGGGGTGCCAGGTGCCACCGACCCCCGAAAGCGCACCATGGCACCTCCGAACAGGTGCCGCAGGTGCCATCGACCCCCGAAAGCGCACCATGGCACCTCCGAACAGGTGCCGCAGGTGCCATCGACCCCCGAAAGCGCACCATGGCACCTCCGAACAGGTGCCGCGGGTGCCACGCTGCGCTTTCGGGGGTGAGCGCTACTCCAGGATGGTGCCCGGGTTGAGGATGCCCAGCGGGTCCAGGGCATTCTTGATGGCGCGGGTGACGTCGAGAACGTCGGCGCCGAGCTGAGCCTCCAGCCACGGGCGCTTCATCCGCCCGACGCCGTGCTCGCCGGTGATGGTGCCGCCGAGAGCGATGGCCAGATCCATGATCGCGCCGAAGGCGAGGTTGGCCCGGCGCTCGGAGTCCGCATCGGCCGGGTCGATGACGATTAGCGGGTGGGTGTTGCCGTCGCCGGCGTGCGCGATCAACGCGATCACCACGGCGTGCTCGGCCGCGATCGCCTCCACGCCCGCAACCAGATCGGGCAGGCTCGGCACCGGGACGCCGACGTCCTCGAGCAGAAGCCGGCCCTGACGCTCCACCGCGGGGATCACCGCGCGGCGGGCGGCGACGAACATCTCGCCCTCGACCTCGTCGTCGGTGTCGAAGACCTCGGAGGCCCCGTGCCCGTGACAGGCGTCGAGCAGCACCTTGATCTCGCGGGCGTCCCCGGCATCGGACTTCGCGACCACGATCGCGGCGGCCGAGCGGTCCAGGCCCATCTTCATCAGATCCTCGACGGCGTTGATCGAGGCGTGGTCCATGTACTCGAGCATCGAGGGGCGCATCGTCGAGGTGATCGCCAGGATCGCCGCGGTGGCGTCGCGGGTGTCCTTGAACGTCGCGACCAGCGTGTGCGCGGGCGGCTGGGGCGGCATCAGACGCAGCGTCACCTCGGTGATGATCCCGAGGATCCCCTCACTGCCGACGAACAGCTTGGTGAGCGAGAGCCCGGCGACGTCCTTGACCCGCGGACCGCCCAGGCGCAGTACCCGGCCGTCGGCCAGCACGACCTCCATTCCGAGCACGTAGTCGGTGGTGACGCCGTACTTGACGCAGCACAGTCCACCGGCGTTGGTGGCGACGTTGCCCCCGATCGAGCAGATCTCGAACGAGGACGGGTCGGGCGGGTACCAGAGGCCGACCTCGGCGACGGCCTTCTTCACCTCCGCGTTGAACAGGCCCGGCTGGGCGACCGCGATCCGGGTGACCGGGTCGACGCTGATCGCCCGCATCCGCTCGGTGGAGACCACGATGCGGCGTTTTAATAATAAGTCTCCGCCGGACAGTCG
>NZ_JACDFE010000378.1 GCF_013815995.1 Sporichthya sp. | reverse complement strand
GGGCGACGGACCGCCCGCAGAGCGCCTGTTCGACGTCCAGTGGACGACCGAGCACCTGTGCAGCCTCGGCGCGGTGGACCTGCCCCGGCCCGAGTACCTGCGACGCCTGCAACGGGCGCTGAGCCTGCCGCTGCCACCGGCGTTCGACGTCAAGGCCCCGCACGGCGGGTGATCCTGCGGTTGGATGGGCACTCAAGCCACGGGAGGACGGGCATGACGGCCGAGGCGGACACGCGGGTCTCCGTGGTCGCGCCGCGACGTCCCCCGGCGGAGCACCGTGGCGAACCCCGCGAGCCGGGGGGAGCCTGGATCTGGGTGATGGCCGGCGGGCTGTTCGCCCTCTACGCAATCGTGTCGATCCGGCTGCACGAACGCATGCTCTCCACCGGCTTCGACCTCGGCATCGTCGAGCAGGCCGTGCGCAACTACGCCCACGGCAACGCCCCGGTCGTCGAGGTCGAGGGGCCGGACGCGAACCTGCTCGGCGACCACTTCTCGCCGGTGTACGCGCTGCTCGCGCCGTTCTACCGGGTGTTCCCCTCGCCGGTGACGCTGCTGGTCGCCCAGGCGTTGCTGTTCGCCGTCGCGGTGATCCCGCTGGCCGGTTACGCCCAGCGCACGTTAGGGCGACCGGCGGCCGTGGTGGTCGGACTGGGCTACGGGCTGTCCTGGGGGATCGCGCAGGCCGTGGGCTTCGACGCCCACGAGGTGATGTTCGCCGTCCCGTTGGTGGCCTTCGGTGCGGTCGCGCTCGCCGAGAACCGCCTTCGAGCGGCGGCGCTGTGGGCGCTGCCCCTGATGCTGGTCAAGGAGGACCTCGGGCTCACGGTGGCCGCGTTCGGCGCGATGGTGTGCTGGTTCGGTGCGCGGCGGCTCGGGGTCGCCACCATCGTGACCGGGCTGGTCTCGACGGTCGTCGAGGTGTTCTGGCTGCTGCCGGCCAACACGCCGGAGGGCTCGTTCTCGGCGTGGTGGGACTCGCACCGCCGCAGTGACGACAGCGGAGGTCTGGCCGCGAAGCTGGAGCGGGTGACGGTGGGGCTCTTCGAGCACGAGCCCAAGGTCGTCCTGATGATCCTGCTGGTCGCCCCGACCGCGATGGTCGCGCTGCGCTCCCCGTTGCTGCTGCTGGTGCTGCCGACGCTGGCCTGGCGGCTGACCTCGGACAACCCGTTGTACTGGGGGACCGGCTTCCACTACAGCGCCGTGCTGATGCCGATCGTCTTCGTCGCCTTCGTCGACGGACTGCGCCGGCTCGCGGCCCGGCAGGGGCCGTCGCGGGTACGGGAGTCCCTGGTGATCAGCGCCGTGGTCACGGCGTTGCTGGTGCCCGCGTATCCGCTCTGGTCCGCCGTGCGGCCGAGCACCTGGAAGCACGACGTGCGCATCGACGACGCGCACGCGCTGCTGGGTCAGATCCCCGACGAAGCCCAGGTTCAGGCCTCCAACCGCCTGGTGCCGCAGCTGACGTCGCGCACCGACGTGTCGGTGTTCGGGTACTCCGCGTCCCGGTCCAATCCGGAATGGATCATCGTGGCCCAGGGTGGCCCGCTGAACTGGCCGTTCTACTCGGGGCAGGACCAGGTGGACCTGATTCAGACCGCGCGGGACCTCGGCTACTCCACTGCGCTCGAGCGGGGCGACTTCCTGCTGCTGCACCGCGACACCGCGGACCAGCGTCAGTTCCCGCCGCCGCCCCCGCCGCCGGAGGAGCCGGCCCCCGCAGCCGAGTCCTGAACCCGCCGGACGAAATAGGCGGTGTCTTCGCGGCCCAGGTACTCCTGCCCGCGCATCTCGCACCACACCGGGACGTCCAACGCAGCCGCAGCATCGTCGGAGAGCACGGCGATCACCTCGCCCGGCTCGACGTCGCGCAGGTGGCGGGCCAGCTCGATGATCGGCGCCGGACACTTCCGGCCGAGGGTGTCGAGGATGAGCCTCGCCTGGAGGTTCACAGTCCGGTCACGCCGGCGGCGTCGCGCAGGCCGGCGATCACTCCGGGCAGCACGGCGAGGAAGCGCTCGACGTCGACCTCAGCGGCACCTCGAGGCAGCGAGACCCGCACGTTGCCGTGCGAGAGCACGCCCATCGCCTCCAGGACGTGGCTCGGCCGCAGGGTGTCCGCGGTGCAGGACGAGCCGGAGTTCACCGCGAACCCGGCGCGGTCCAGCTCGCGGACCAAAGACTCGCCGTCGAGGTAGAGGCAGGAGAAGGTGACCAGGTGCGGCAGCCGCGCGGCCGGGTCGGCCGGGCCGTGCACGACGATGTCGGGCAACGCGCCGGCGACGGCGCGGATC
>NZ_JACDFE010000237.1 GCF_013815995.1 Sporichthya sp. | reverse complement strand
TGGGCCGAGCACTGGAACACCGACCCGAAGCCCTTCATCTGGAAGGCGACCGCGGAGGAGATCATCGCCAAGGTCCGTCGCGGGCGTGAGGTCCTCAACCAGATCAATTCGCAGACGGACCACTAGCACCAGGCTGGTGATCGCCGGGCCCTGACGCCCCGTCATGTTCGTGACGACGACGGGCTGAACAAAGGTGGCCTGCTGCAGGCCGGACATGTCGGAGTTGGTAGTGCTCATTGGGAAAGACCCCCCAGGGTCGGTGGTTGCTCTGTTGGCACCCGAGTAGCTCCCCACCACCCGCATGCCCTGATGCCCTGAACGTACGGACTGGGTCTGACAGTTTCGCCCCGGCGGAGGGAGTCGCCGCGTCAGGTGAACGGGTACGGCCACGCCGCAAAGATCGACGAAAGCCCGTGAGTCCGAGACCGATCGTCGCCCGACTCCTTCAGTCGTCAGCCGGGACAGGGGACTCCGGCAGAGACAAAGCGGCCCGCCTCGATCGACGAGACGAGCCGCGTTCTTGAGCTGCTTACTGAACCTCTGCTCGCTCCCGCCGAGCTGTGACCACGGTTAGCACGATGCAGGTGACCGCCGCGACCAGCGTCAGGAAGACCCCAGGCTGCAGATTGATGCTGACATCGAAAAATTCGTTGGCCTCGGGCTTGTCGGTGTTCGCCTTGTAGATAACCCATGCAGCTTCGCCGGCGACGTACAACGGCAGCCCGACAGCCAGGACGCGGTAGGCCCAGGTCTGCGGGATGCGCCAAAGCTGCGGAATGCGCATCCCGAACAGCACGACCGCGAGGCCCGCGAGAGCCGCGTAGAAGGGCAGGCCGTGCTCAACGTCCGTGCCGCTCAACCTTCAGGAAGAAGACTGACACCCAGGGCATGAGAACACCGACGATCAGCACTGCCGCTGCGATCCGGTTGGACGGATTTGGGCGCCGCGGCGGCGCCGCGACATTCGGCTGATTGTCATCGACGGAACGGCTTTGTCATTGGCTGAAGTCCCCCGCCAGCTGTTCTGCCTGCCGTGCTTCGAGGGGTGACCCGAGCCACTGACACTTTGTTGACCCAGCCGGGTCAGCAGGCCGCCTCGCATTTGGCCGAGTCGCCGAGCTTCTTACGCAGGCTCTCGATCTCGTTCGCCGGCGATCGGTACCGGCCGGATCGCCACGCGTCCAAGTACGGCGCGGGCGCCAGCATGCCTCGCCGGATCCACCATGCGCCCATTGGCGTCGGCCAGGACAACCCGAAGTGCAGATGAGGGCTGGTGCTGCGGGCGCTGCCCGTCTTACCCACCTCTCCGAGTTGCTGACCGGAGATGACGGACCGCCCGGGCTCGATGCCCGCAGCGATGACAGACAAATGTGAGTAGTAGTAACGAACGCCGTCCTGGCCCACGACTGAGACGGATAACCCACCCCTCGTCGCGCCGTCGTTCTCCTTTGACGACCAGGTGTCCCGCCGGCTCACCTCGTCGACTAGGCCGCTGGTCACCGAGACCACCGAGCAGCCTTCGTCGGCAAAGATGTCGCTGGCCGGGTAGTCGTGATGAGTCCTGCCGTAGCTTGCCTTGCAGCCGGCGATCGGAAACACAGTCACGAGCGCCGCGGATAACGGCGAGGCGCTGGGGCGGATGGCCTTTCCTAAGGGCGTCGCCGTCCGCTTGGGGGGCGGCACGACGGTGGGACTCGGGCGCGCGGTGGAGGACGGGAACGCATCGATCGTTCCCTGAGCGCTCAATGGCGGATCTGGATCGATGCGTTCTTCGGCTGCTCCGCCGGAACATCCCGCCAGTGCCGCGAGAACCGCGCCGAGAATCAGCGCGCGCTTCATAACCCGTAAACCCCCAGCTCGCTGATCGCGGCGAAGTCGCGACTTCCGGGCGCCGAGGTGCGGAGGATCGTCAGGACGACCGAGCGCGTGGTGACTCCCGGAACCGCCATCGCCTGGAAGGTCCGGTTGCTGGGATCGATGTCCAGCCGCTGGGTCACCGACGTCCCATCGTCGAAGGTCCATCGCGCCAGCGCCATCCGCCGGTTCTGCGGGTATCGGTCCTCGCCATCGGCCGGATCACGCTTGGCGTACCCAGGGATCATCCCCACGGCCTCGACGCGCACCTGGTACGGGTACGACAGCCTGATCTGCTCGCCCTCCGCGGAGCCGGCGCAGCGCCAAGCGGTCGCCGGGTCGCCATCGATCAGGTAGTCCGGGAAATAGCCGACCAGTCTTCCGCTGTTGTCTTGGGAGGGCGGGGCGACACAGGTGGCCTCCGCCTCCTGGACGCTGACGTAGTTCGCTCCGCCAAATTTCGCCAACGAACGTGTCGGAGCGGCAGCGGTTGCGCTGCTGCCGTCGCAGGTGTCGAGGGGCAACTCCTGCGGTCGTGCGATCCACCCCTCGACATCTGCCCGGGCGGCGTCAGCTGCTACGGCGAACGCAGTGGATTCAACATCCATTTGCTTACTGAACACGAGTCCGACGGCCCTGCCGTCGAGGCCAAGCAGAGGCCCGCCGGAGTTTCCGGGGTTGACCGCGGCGTCGGTCTGAATCACGCCGCGTTGGGTGTTCAAACCCCGGTCCAACTCACGGTCGAGCGCGGACACCGTTCCAGTGGCCGGGGTCAGTCTGCCCAACTTCCGCTGGCGCCGTCGACGGTGGTAGGTGCGTTCGATCCAGGTGATGATCGCCAGGCGCAGTGCTTCGCGGGTTTCCCAGCGCTGGCGGTCCAGGACGTTCTTCTGCAGCAGGGAGAAGAACGACTCCATGGCTGCATTGTCCCCGCACGCGCCGACCCGGCCCATGGACCCGTGCAGGCCATGGTTCTTGAGGGTGCGCACGAAGGCGTTCGAGCGGAACTGGCTGCCCCTGTCGGAGTGGACGATGGTCCCGGCCGGGGCCCGCAGGCCGATCGCGTTGTTCAGTGCCGAGACGGCCAGGGAGGCGGTCATCCGGGCATCCATCGAGTAGCCCACGATCCGCCCCGAGCAGACGTCGCGGATCGCGCACAGGTACAGCTTGCCTTCGCCGGTGGGGTGCTCGGTGATGTCGGTCAGCCAGGCCTCGCCGGGCCGGTCTGCGGTGAACTGACGGTTGATCAGGTCATCGTGCACCGGCGGCCCGGGCCGGCGGTTCAGGCCCCGCTTCTTCGCGTGCAGCGAGACAATCCGCTCCTGCGAGCACAACCGTGCGACCCGGTTCTCCCCGGCGCTGATGCCCTTGGCCGGCAGCTCGTCGGCGATGAACCGGTACCCGAAGGTTGGGTCGTCGTGGTGGATCTCCTTGGCAGCCTCGATCAGATGCGCATCGGACCATTCCCGGTCGGTGACCGGGTTCGCACGCCAGGCATAGAAGGCCTGCTTGGAGAAGCCCAGCACCCGGCAGGTCACCGCGACGGCGATACCGGCCGCGGCGAGGTCAAGGACCAGCGGGTACATCATTTTGGGAGCGACTCACGAGCGAAGAACGCCGCCGCCCGGCGCAGGATTTCATTCTCCTGCTCCAGCAGCTTGTTGCGCTTCTTCAGCTCCCGCAGCTCGGCCGAGTCCGCCGCGGTCACACCCGGGCGGGCCCCGGTCTCGATGTCATCGAGCTTGAGCCAGCGATGCAGGCAGGACTCGGAGATTCCGAAGTCCTTGGCGATCTGGGACAGCGAGGCCTCGCCCTTGCGGGCCACCGCGACGACATCGTTCCGGAACTCGATCGGGAAGGGCTTGGGCATGATGATCATCCTCCCGGTGAGGACGCATCCTCACAGGCAAGGAGTCAACCGTGTCGGGGGCAGACCCGAACGTTGCTTCGCGGGTTCGAGGCGGCCGGTGACCTGATCGACCCCTTCGCCCGCGCGGTCTTCCTGATGTTCCTGATCAGCGAGGTCCACCCCTTCACCGACGGCAACGGAAGCATTGCGCGGATCTTCATGAATGCCGAGCTGGTGACGGCTGGTCAGGTGCGGATCGTGATCCCGACGGTGTACCGGGAGAACTACCTCGCCAGACTGCGCGCAGCTACGCACAGTGCGGGTGATGCGAGCTTGATTGCGGTGCTCGACTTCGCACGACGGTGGACCGCACGAACGGACTGGAGCACCCGCGCATGTGCCGAGACAGATCTCGCGCGCACCCACGCACTCCGCGATGCCCGGGAAGCCGAGAAGGCCGGGGTCCGCCTCACCTTGCCGTAGACCTTCCCGCGCACTGTGCAGCGGTCCAGCCTCTACGTCGGCAGCAACCCGTATCTGCGCAAGACGTTGTCAGTGAACTCGGGATCGTCCATCTGTCGCGCTCCGCGACACCCCTTGGGCGGCGCGCAGGCAATGATCGCGATCCGATAGAGCTCCACCTTCCGCTCGCCGTCGACCTCGTACACGATCCGCAGGCCGTTGACTGCGCCAGGTTCCTTCCCGTCCAGTCGAAACCCGAACGCGATCGACACCGGCGCCGGCTCGTCCCAGCCCTTCGGCACCAACGCGGTCTCCGCTGCGGGGATGACCTGGTCCACGGCGTGGTGCCCGCGGATGCGGGGCGGCGGAAACTTTGGTCCGGTGCCAAGGCTGCCTGACCTCAGGTCACGTGGCCAGATCGCCACCGCGCCCAGGTAGACCACGTTGGGCGAGGTCAGCGCGGTGACTTCCAATACCCGGATCTCCGCCCCGGGATGGTCGAGGTCCACGGTCTGGTGGAAGCTCGGATCCTTCTCTGTGATGCGCGGCCCAATGAGGGTGGTGTGCGGCCGGGTCGGCTCCAACGCAGACGAATCGGAGCCACCACCGCAGCCAGCAGTCAGCGCAAGCAACGCGGCCCCGATCGAAGCGACGACGCGACGCGCCGCGGTAGTCCGCCAGACCTGGCCGGAAGGGATCACGACACGTAACCGTGCAGCCGTTGGCCGGGGTGCAACGGCTTTCCGGTGTGGCCGCACCACGCGCCACGGACGGTGCGAGGGAACGCGTAGGCGACCTCCACTGCTTCGCTGTAGCCACTCTGCGCATTGCCGCTGAAGCTCGCGCCGGCTACCGGTGCAAACCCGAACGCTGCGGTGTAGACCGCGGCCTTCGCATTCTCCGTCTTGACTCCGTCCAACACGGCGTCTGCCCGTCGCAGGTCGTCGTCACAGCCGAAGCCGGGACGCCGCGACCGGATGTCATCGCCACCGCCGCTCAGACCGCGGGGTGACGTCAGGTACCGGACGTAGTACCGGTTCCAGTTGGCATTCGCCACGCATACCTGGCGGGAGACGTCGTGCTCGACCTCCACCCGGAAGTCCCGGGCGATCGACTGGCTGCGCTTCGCCCGCCAGTCCCGGAAGTCTGCGGTGAAATTCGACGACCGCTCCCGCGACCCACTGACACCGAAGGTGAGGCCGCTGTCGATGCTGACCCCGGTGCTGGTCACGGTCTTGGCTCCGTCGGTGTAGGTGATGCGGACCGTCGCGCCGTTGCTGACGATCGCCGTCGCGACCGTCGTCATGGCGGTCAGCGGATGTTCGTTGATCTTCGTGGATCGCGAGCAGGACGCGCCACCCGGGATGGGCCTGTCCCGCTTGGTCAACGGCGGTTCACCCTCCCGGATGGGCGGTGGCCACGTGGACACCCCCGGCGCAGAGACGTTCAGGCGCTCCGCCTTGGCCGGGTCGAACGCGAGGTCGAGCAGGTTCCCGGCGGGGCCTTTGACGAGAGCGGCCACCTGACCGTCCACGCCGTTCACCGCGTCGCGCACCCAGGCCCGGCCGTCCATGCGCACCTGCGACAGGTACTCGTAGTGCCGATCCCCGTGGAAGATGTCGACTTGGATGTCCAGGCCGTCCTGCCCGGTCAGCGCGGCCAGGACCGGCGTGAGCAGTGACCGCAGTTCGTAGCGGCCGGTGTTGTCGGCGACCGTGCGGGCGATGGGGACGAGGTCGAACTGACCGCCCTGAGGCAGCGCGGCGATCACGTCGGGCGCAGGCCAGGCCGAGACGAGAACCTGCGCTCGGCTCAAGGGTTCGCCGGTGGGCTCGGTGAGGGTCCCGCGCAGCATCACCGGCACGCCGAGCAGGCGACTGTCCGGGAGGGCGGCGAAGTCCGGGAAGCGGCTCAGCGCGAACCCGGTCAGAGCACTCGACCCAACCGACTCTGCGGCGGCCAGGCCGGGAACGGCGAGGGCGACGGAGACGGCAACGACAGCGGACACCAGCGCGCGGCAACGAACGTACATACGGATCCCCCCGGATCAGACGCGCCCGACCCCCCGTCGAACGCGGGAGGACGCTATCAACCGAATGTCCGGGATGCAGGGATTCTCAGCATTTCGTTAGCGCCGGAACCGCGCCTTCTCGCGCCCGCGGTGCGGACGCGGATGCGTTGGCGGGCCAGGGGCCCACCTTCTGCGGCGCCCGCGTCGGCGGCCCTGCACACCGGCAGCGGGAAGCTCTCGGCTGTCACGAGACCTCCGATGCGCGCGCCGGCTCGGCGTTCCTTGCCTCGGTGTCCCGGGCTCGCTCACCGGTCCGACCCGCAACACCGCTTGTACCGGCGGCCCGATCCACACCAGCACTCGTGCTTGCGCCCGGGCGGCCAGGCGATCCGCTCGTCGCCCCCGAGCCGGGCCCGGTCCGCGGCGTAGCCGGCGCGGGCGTCGGAGGCCCCGGCGTCGCGTCCGTGGTCGGCACACCAGGCGAGGTACGCGTCAATGCGCAGCGGCACGACGACCAACTCGCTGCCGACGCCGGCGTAGCGCGCCAACTGTTCTTCCATGGCCCGGCAGTAGGCGCGGTGGGTCCGCGGGCCGTCCTGGCCGGCGGCCGGGCCGCCGTCGGCCGCGAGCTGCGGCCAGCGGCGCAGCGC
>NZ_JACDFE010000236.1 GCF_013815995.1 Sporichthya sp. | reverse complement strand
GCCCAGTCCTGGGCCGCCGCCTCCAGGCCGGCGCGTTCCCGGCCGGCCGCGGCCGGGTCCGACCAGCAGACGAAGGCGACGTGGGTGCGGTCCAGGCGGTGCCCGAGCCGGCGGGACAACTCGGCCTGGTTCCCCGCAGCGCGGCCCTCCAGGACATCGAGCACGTCGTCCCGCTGCTGCCAGGACGCCCCGCGCAAGTGGATCTCCCGCTCGGCGGCGTGCACCGCCACCGTGAGCTCCATCCCGGCCGTCACGTACTCCAGCAGCACCTCGGCGCACAGCGCCAGCACGGAGGCCCGGGCCTCCGGATCGGCGACGCTCTCCTCGATCCGCACCTTCCACAGCTGCCAGAGCCGCTGGTGACCGCGTTGGTAGGTACGCAGGATGGCCCCGACCGAGACGTCCCAGTGCGCGCAGTCCCGGGCGAACGGTTCGGTGATGGCGGCGAGCTCGACTTCCGGCCCGGCCTCGGCCGCGATCAGCGCCGCCGTGATGGCCGCAGTGTGCTCATGTGTCATCTGCGGGGCCTGGCGCGCGATCACGGGCACGGCGGTCAGGTCCGGGACCTGCCCCAGCACCTCGGTGCCCAGCAGGGCGCTGGTCTCCGAATCGAGGCGCTGGTACGAGCGCGCGGTGGCCGAGAGCAGCCGACTGACCTCCGCGCGGTCCATCGCCGGATCGTAGGACCCCGGGTGTGCACCGTGCACATCCGGAATTCCGCTGGCGCGGACGCGTAGCATGGCCGCGATGGCCGAGACCCAGCCCGCCGAGCACACGATCGTGGTGCCCCCCAGCGTCCCCATGGTGGCCCTGCTCGGTTCCGGTGACGAGTACCTGCGCGTGATCGAGCGGGCCTTTCCCGACGTCGACTTTCTCGGCCGCGGCAACGAGGTCAAGGTCCAGGGCCCCCAGCCCGAGGTCGCCTTGATCGAGCGCCTCTTCGACGAGCTCGTCGTGGTCGTGCGCACCGGCGCCCCTCTCTCGGCGGACTCGGTGCGCCGCTCGATTGACATGCTGCGCGCCGACACGCTGACCCGCCCGGCCGACGTGCTGACCGCCGACATCCTGTCCAACCGCGGTCGCGCCATCCGGCCGAAGACGCTGAACCAGAAGCGCTACGTCGACGCCATCGACCGGCACACCATCACCTTCGGCATCGGCCCCGCCGGTACCGGCAAGACCTACCTCGCCGTCGCCAAGGCCGTCCAGGCGCTGCAGACCAAGCAGGTCAACCGGATCATCCTGACCCGCCCCGCCGTCGAGGCCGGCGAGCGGCTCGGCTTCTTACCCGGCACCCTGTACGAGAAGATCGACCCCTACCTGCGGCCGCTGTACGACGCGCTGCGGGACATGCTCGATCCGGACCTCGTACCGAAGCTGCTCACCGACGGCGTCATCGAGGTCGCGCCCCTGGCATATATGCGTGGTCGGGCCCAGGACGTCAACTCGAAGGTCTTGACGCCGGGCGGATGGCGACCGATCGGCCAACTGGAGGTTGGCGACCTTGTTGTCGGTTCGGACGGAGTGCCGACACCGGTGCTCGGCGTCTTTCCGCAGGGACGAAAAGAGATCTTCCGGGTCTCGACCCAGGACGGTGCCTCGACGCTGGCTTCAGGCGACCACTTGTGGGCGGTGTCGACACGGGACGATGTGCGGCGAGGAAAGCCGCACCGTGTCCTCAAGACGATGGAAATGATCGGGAACCTCCGCGCAGCCCACTACCACCGGTACGAGTTGCCGGTGCTGAGCGCTCCCGCTGAGTTCTATCCAACGCAGGTCCCGATGGACCCGTACGCCCTTGGGCTCATGCTCGGCGACGGATGTTTGTCGGGGTCGCAGAGAACACCTAGCTTCACAACAGCTGACGTCGAACTCGGGGAGCGGCTGGCCGTCGGACTACCTGGGATCAGGCTTCGGCACACGGATCGCTTCAACCACCTCGTACTTCGCGATCGTGAACAGACGGACGTCCTGACCCGCACGAACCCGTTGGTTGCGGTTGCGCGAGAACTCGGTCTGTGGGGGACTAAGTCAAGCACCAAGTTCGTCCCTGAGCTCTACCTGTACAACTCGGCCGAGGTCCGGATCGGGATCCTGCAGGGGCTGCTCGACACGGACGGCGGACCGGTGACGCAGGCGAACCGGACCTGCCGGGTTCAGTACTGCACAACCTCGACGCGGCTGCGCGACGACGTCGTCTTCCTTGTCCGTTCGCTGGGTGGAGTCGCCTATTGGCGCACGCGTGTTGCCGAGGGCCGCAAACCGGGGCTCGCGAACGGACGTCCGGTTCCGTACAACCACGACGCTTACGTGGTCGACATCAGGCTGCCCGCCGGAATCGAGCCGTTCCGTCTGGAGCGAAAGGCCGACAAGTACCGGGAGTTCGGTGGCGGCGGACGCCCCATGCGCTTCATCCACAGCATCGAGCCGGCCGGCACTGCCGAGTGCGTGTGCATTCAGGTGGGTGCGGTCGATTCGCTCTACGTCACCGAAGATTTCCTGCTGACCCACAACACGCTCTCGGACTCCTTCATCATTCTCGACGAGGCGCAGAACACCTCGGCCGAGCAGATGAAGATGTTCCTCACCCGGCTGGGCTTCGGGTCGAAGATCGTGGTCACCGGCGACGTCACTCAGGTCGACCTGCCGTCCGGCACCTCCAGCGGGCTGCGGATCATCCAGCAGATCCTCGAGGGCGTCGGCGATGTGAGCTTCAATTGGCTGCAGAGCACCGACGTAGTCCGGCACCGCCTGGTGGGCGACATCGTTGAGGCCTACGGGCGCTGGGACGCGGAGCAGCCCCAGACGCAGAACGCCAACCGGGGTCGCGGGCGCCGATGAACGTCGACATCTGCAACGAATCCGGCATCGAGGTCGACACCGACGCCTTGCTCGACCTGGTCCGGCACGTACTGGACGAGATGCGCATCCACCCGCAGGCCGAGCTGTCGGTGCTGCTGGTGGACGAGGCCACGATGGAGAAGCTGCACCTGCAGTGGATGGACGAGCCGGGTCCGACCGACGTGCTCGCGTTCCCGATGGACGAGCTGCGCCCCGGCCGCCGCGACCACCCGGAGGCCGACCCGGGCCTGCTCGGCGACGTGGTGCTCTGCCCGTCGGTGGCGGCCAGCCAGGCCAAGGGCGCGGGCCACTCCACCGAGGACGAGCTCCAGCTGCTGTGCACGCACGGGATGCTGCACCTGCTCGGCTACGACCACGGCGAGCCGGTCGAGGAGAAGGAAATGTTCGACGAGCAGAAACGTCTGCTCGCCGGCTGGCAGCAACGCCGACAGCAGGGTTGAGGCAGCGGCAGTGGGATCGAACGTCGCGTTGATCGTGCTCGCGGTTGGCCTGGTGGCCGTCGCAGGGGCGTTCGCCGCCATGGAGGCCGCGATCTCGCGCCTGTCCCGGTCCACGGTCGACGAGCTGTCCCGCGGCGACGGCCGGCTGGGCAAGCGGCTGCGCGGAATCGCCGACGACACCGCGCGCTACCTCAACATCGCGCTGCTGCTGCGGGTGATGTGCGAGCTGACGGCGACCGCGCTGGTCGCGGTGGTCACGCTGGAGGAGGTCGACAACCGCTGGGCCGCCATTGGCATCACGGCCGGGGTGATGGTGGTCGCCTCCTACGTCGTGGTCGGCGTCTCACCGCGCACCGTGGGTCGTCAGCACTCCGGCAAGGTCGGGCTGCTGGCCGCCGCGGTGCTCCCGCCGCTGGCTGCGCTGCTCGGTCCGCTGCCCAAGCTGCTGATCCTGCTCGGCAACGCGGTCACCCCGGGCAAGGGTTTCCGCGAGGGCCCGTTCGCCTCCGAGGCCGAACTGCGCGACCTGGTCGACCTCGCCGCCGAGGAGTCGATGGTCATCGAGGACGACGAGCGCCGGATGGTGCACTCGGTCTTCGAACTCGGCGACACCATCGTGCGCGAGGTGATGGTGCCGCGCACCGACATGGTCTTCATCGAACAGACCAAGACGCTGCGCCAGGCGCTGTCGCTCGCCCTGCGCAGCGGGTTCTCCCGGATCCCGGTGGCGGGGGAGGGCGAGGACGACATCGTCGGCGTCGTCTACCTCAAGGACATCGTCCGGCGCGTCCACGACAACCGCGAGGCCGAGGCGCTGCCGGTCTCCGCCGCGATGCGCCGCGCGATCTTCACCCCGGACTCCAAGCCGGTCGACGACCTGCTCAGGGAAATGCAGCTGACGCAGTCTCACATCGCCATCCTGGTGGACGAGTACGGCGGCACCGCCGGCCTGGTCACCATGGAGGACCTGGTCGAGGAGATCGTCGGCGAGATCGCCGACGAGTACGACCGCGAGCGCCCTCCCGTGGAGCGCCTCGAGGACGGCTCGGTCCGCGTGACCGCACGGCTGCCCGTCGAGGAGCTCGGCGAGATCTTCGGCCGGGAGATCAACGACGACGAGGTCGAGACCGTAGGCGGCCTGCTGGCCAAGCACCTCGGCCGGGTCCCGATCCCCGGCGCCGAGGCCGTCGTGGAGGGCCTGCGCCTGCAGGCCGAGAGCGTCGCCGGGCGCCGTAACCGGATCACCACGGTGCTGGTCACCGTCGAGCCGGAGCCCAACGAGGAGTCGAGCGAGGACTCCACCGAGGTCGCCGAGCACGAGCACGCTTAGAGCTCTGTCTTAGAGTGCGGGGTGTGGCCGACGACCTGAACCCCGAAGACCTCAAGCTGGTGACGCTGGCCCGCTCCACCCGCGCCCGCAACGGCGCCGCCGAGGGCGCGGCTGTGCGCGACGACACCGGCCGCACCTACGCCGCCTCCACCGTGGCTCTGCCCTCGCTGCAGCTCTCCGCCCTCCAGGCGGCGGTCGTGATGGCCGTGGCCAGCGGCGCGCGCGGGATCGAAGCGGGAGCCGTGGTCTCTGAGGCAGATCAGCCGGCCGAAGCCGACCGGGCCGCGCTGAGCGATCTCGGCGCCGGTGCCCCGTTGCACCTGGCCGGCCTCGACGGAGCCCTTCGCGGCACCGCTTAGGGAGGCGGGCTCGTCGACCCGCAGCGCGGGCACGGCGCCGGCGGTTCCTCGTCGCGCAGCGCGCCGCAGTCCGGGCAGACCCGGTTCAGCCAGCACACGGGGTCACCCATGGTCTCCATGGTGCCCCGCATCGGGGAGACTTGCGTCGTGACCGCCCCCGAGCACCGTTCCGGCTTCGCCTGCTTCGTGGGCCGGCCCAACACCGGCAAGTCCACGCTCACCAACGCCCTGGTCGGCACCAAAGTGGCGATCACTTCCGACCGGCCCCAGACCACCCGGCACACCATCCGGGGCATCATCAGCCGGCCGGACTCGCAGCTGGTGCTGGTCGACACCCCGGGTTTCCACCGCCCGCGCACCCTGCTCGGGTCGCGGCTCAACGACCTGGTGCGAGGGACGCTGGCCGAGGTCGACGTCCTCGGGCTGTGCATCCCGGCGAACGAGAAGATCGGGCCGGGGGACCGCTACATCGCGGGCGAACTGGCCAAGGCCATGCGTAAGCGCAGCTGCGCTTTCGCGGTCGTGACCAAGACCGACACGGTGGGCAAGCAGCAGATCGGCGAGCAGCTCCTGGCCGTGTCCAAGCTGGGCACCGAGGTCGGGATCGACTTCGCCGAGATCGTGCCGGTGTCCGCCGTGCGCGGGGAACAGGTCGAACTGCTGGCCGATCTGCTCACTGCGCAGCTGCCGCCCGGCCCGGCCCTGTACCCGGACGGGGAGCTCACCGACTCCCCGGAGGAGCAGATGGTGGCCGAGCTGATCCGGGAAGCCGCGCTGGAGGGCGTCCGGGATGAGCTCCCGCACTCGCTCGCGGTCGTCGTCGAGGAAATGATTCCGCGCGAAGGCCGTTCCCCGGAGAACCCGCTGCTGGACATCCGTGCGGAACTCTACGTCGAGCGCGACAGCCAGAAGGGCATCGTCATCGGCAAGGGCGGGGCCCGGCTGCGGGACGTCGGAACGACCGCCCGCCGTCAGATCGAGGCCCTGCTCGGCACGCCGGTCTTCCTGGACCTGCACGTCCGCATCGCCAAGGATTGGCAGCGCGACCCCAAGCAGCTGCGCAAGTTGGGCTTCTAGCGTTCGAGGAGGACCCGCCGTGGCGGTCCAGCTCAACCACCACATCGTGCGGGTGGCCGACCCGGGAGGCCAGCAGTCGGGCGAGTGGAACAACCATGACGGCGGCCGCGGCCTGTGCTGGGCCGACCCGGACGGGCACTGGCTGGAGATCATCACCCGGCCCTACGGCAGCCGGAGTTGACGCACACGGCCCGCCCGGCTGTGAGCCGGGCGGGCCGTAGTCCTGTCCCCACAGGACCTTGGTGCGCTACATCTTCGCGGCCGCAGCCTTCACGGCTTGCCGGATGCGCGGGTAGGTCCCGCAGCGGCAAACGTTGCGCAGGCTGTCGAGGTCGGCCTCGGAGATCTTGCGGCCGCTCGTCTTGACGCGGTTGATCAGCGCGGTCGCGGCCATGATCTGGCCGGCCTGGCAGAAGCCGCACTGCGCGACGTCGAACTTGATCCAGGCTTCCTGGACCGGGTGCAGGTCCTTCTTCACCGTCTTGGCGAGGCCTTCGATCGTGGTGATCCGGTCGGTCGCCTTGATGTCGGAAACCGGGACGGAGCACGGGTTGAAGTGCTTGCCGTTGAGGTGCGAGGTACAGGCCTGGCATACGCGGATTCCACAGCCGTACTTGGGGCCGGTGACCCCGAGGACGTCACGCAGGACCCAGAGCATGCGGACGTTGTTCTCGATGTCGACGCTGACCTTCTTGCCGTTCAGGATGAACGAGTGCTTAGGCATAACAGTCTCCTCTCTGAGTAGTCAGGTCAGCGCGCGAA
>NZ_JACDFE010000377.1 GCF_013815995.1 Sporichthya sp. | reverse complement strand
GCCCGGGCGGGCTGCCAGCGTCACCCGCGGCGGGACGTTGTCGGCCGCCAGGGCGGCGTCCACCTCGTCCCAGTCCCCACCGAGGGCGTCGGCAAAGGCGGAGACCACCCAGCGGGGGTGGGCGTGCCGCAGCGCGAGGTACCCGGCGCGGTCGGCGGTGGGATCCGGCGCCAGCTCGGCCACCCACGCCTCGAGGTCGCGCGCGGAGACCTTGCGAAGTACGGCATTGACCAGACCGGCCGGCCCGGGGCCGACCATCGACCGGCAGAGTTCGACCGTCGCCGAGACGGCGGCGTGCGAGGGCGTGCGCATCGCGAGCAACTGGTGCGCGCCGAGCCGGAGCACGTCGAGCACCGGCGGGTCGAGCTTCGCCACGGGCCGGTCCACACAGGCGCCGACGATCACGTCGTAGGTGCCCTGCCCGCGCAGGGTGCCGTAGCCGAGCTCGGTGGCGAACGCGGCGTCGCGACCGGACAGCCCGCGTTCGCGGAGCAGACCGGGCAGGACGAGGTTGGCGTACGCGTCGCGCTCATCGACCGCGCGCAACAGATCGAAGGCGGCCTCCCGGGCCGGATCCGCGGGCCCCGGTCGCCGCTGCGGGCCCTGCTTGCGTGGCCCATGTCCAGGAGAGGTCATGCCGGCCCACCCAGGAACTCGCCGATCTCCGGTCGGGCGCCGCGCGCCCAGTCGGCGGCCCGCATCGCCTTCTTGCCCGGCGCGGTCACCTCTCCGAGCGCGACGCCGTGGCTGCCGGTCCCGACCAGCACGGTGTTCTTCTCCACGACCAGCTCCCCGGGGGCCAGGCCCCGGCAGTCCTGACGCAGCGTCAGAGGACCGAGCCGCAGCCGTTCGCCGCGGAAGGTGGTCCACGCCGCCGGGGCCGGCGTGCAGGCCCGGACCAGCCGGTCCACGTGCATCGCCGGGGCCTTCCAGTCCACCTCGGCGTCCGGGACGTTGAGCTTGGGCGCGAGCGAGACCCCCTCGCTCGGCTGGGGCATCGCCTCGACCGTTCCGGATTCGATCCCGTCGATCGTCGCGAGCAACAGCCCCGCGCCGGCCGACGCCAGCCGCTCGAGCAACGCGCCACTGGTGTCGCCCGGCCGGATCGTCTCGGTGAGGATGCCGAAGACCGGGCCGGCATCGAGTTCGCGCACGATCCGGAACGCGGTAGCGCCGGTGATCTCGTCCCCGGCCAGCACGGCCCGCTGCACCGGCGCGGCGCCACGCCAGGCGGGCAGCAGCGAGAAGTGCAGGTTCACCCAGCCGTGCGCCGGGATCGCCAGGGCTGCGTCCGGCAACAGGCCGCCGTAGGCCACGACCGGAGCACAGTCCGGCGCGATCTCGCTCAGCCGGGCCAGGAACTCCGGATCCTTCGGCGTCGGCGGGCGCAGAATCTCCAGGCCGGCCTCGGCCGCGAGTTCGGCCACCGGGCTCGGGCGCAACGTGCGACCCCGACCGGTCGGCGCATCCGGCCGCGTCACCACCGCGACCACCTCGTGCGAGGAATCGAGCAGCGCGGCCAGGCTCGGGAGCGCGACCTCGGGGGTACCGGCGAAAACCAGACGCATCAGCTAGAGCGCGCGGCCGGCAGTGGCGTGCGGGGAGACGCGGATCTCCGGCAGCGGCTCGTCCGCCCACGCCGATTCCCGGATCGCCCGCAGCGCCTGCCGGCGGGTCTCGTCGTCGAGCCGGTCGAGGAACAGGATCCCGTCGAGGTGATCGGTCTCGTGCTGCACGCACCGGGCCAGCAGGTGAGAGCCGGAGAGAGTGACCGGGTCGCCATACATGGTCTGACCCTTGGCCACCACCCGCAACGAGCGCACGGTCGGGAACACCAGGCCGGGAATCGACAGGCAGCCCTCATCGCCGTCCTGCTCGTCCTCGGAGAGTTCCAGCGAGGGGTTGATCAGGTGTCCGAGGTCGTTGTCCACGTAGTAGGTGAACACCCGCAGGCCGACGCCGATCTGCGGGGCGGCCAGGCCGACGCCGGGAGCGCCCTGCATGGTGTCGGTGAGGTCGGCGACGAGCTTGCGCAGCTCGAGGTCGAACTCGGTCACCGGGGCCGCCGGGGTGCGCAGGACGGGATCGCCGAACAGGCGGATGGGCTGGATCGCCACGCGGTGCAGCTCCTGGGTCGGATCGTCGAAATGGCCCGGCCAGTCTAGGTGGCCGTGGGAGAACGGGCGGTCAGCCCAGTTGCTAGCCCAGCACCGCCGGGTCGACCTGGATCCGCACCGCCCCCGCGGCCTTGCGCGCGCTGCGCACCCCCGCGCCGGCCCGCAGCGCCGCGGCCAGCTCGTTGCCCTGGGCACGGG
>NZ_JACDFE010000034.1 GCF_013815995.1 Sporichthya sp. | reverse complement strand
GGTTTGGGTCGACCTCGCCGAGCGCCGCGTCCGACGCGGGGAGGACGAGATCCACCTGACCCGGACCGAGTTCGAGCTGCTGGCCTACCTGGCCGCGCGGCCACGGGTGGCCGTCAGCCGCGACGCCCTCCTGACCGAGGTGTGGGGCTGGGCCGACAGCGCTTTTGAGCAAGCCGGCAGCCGCACCGTCGACAGCCACGTCAAGGCGCTGCGCCGCAAGCTCGGCAGCGACCTGATCCGCACCGTGCACGGCATCGGGTACGCCCTCGAGGTGCCCCGATGAGGCTCCGCCCGCTGGACCCGCTGCGGTCGTTCAAGGCCAAGGTCGTCCTGCTGATCGGCCTGTCGTTCTCGATCACCACCGTCGTGCTCCGGCTCGGCACCGACTGGGCCGCCCGCTACGCCGTCGTCACCGCGCTCGCCGTCACTCTCGTCGTCATCCAGGTCGTCGCGCACGGCATGACCTCCCCGCTGCGGGAGATGACCACCGCCGCGCGGGCGATGGCCCGGGGCGACTACCACCTGCGGGTGCGCGCCACCTCCCGCGACGAGGTCGGCGAACTCGCCGTCGCCTTCAACCAGATGGCCGCCGACCTCGAGGCCGCCGACCGCTACCAGCGCGAACTCATCGGCAACGTCTCGCACGAACTGCGCACCCCGATCGCGGCCCTGCGGGCGGTCCTGGAGAACGTGGTCGACGGCATCACGCCGGCTGACCCCGAGACGATGCGCACCGCCCTGCACCAGACCGAACGCCTCGGCCGCCTCGTGGCGGAACTGCTCGACCTCTCTCGACTCGACGCAGGCGCGCTCCCCCTCGCCCGCGAGGAGTTCGCGGTCGAGCCGTTCCTCGACGAGGTGCGCACCCAGGCCGGCCTGCCCCAGGTCCGGGTCGACGTCGCGCCCGCGGGCCTCACCGCCGACGCCGACCCGGCCCGCCTGCACCAGGTGGTGGCGAACCTGCTCGACAACGCCGCCCGGCACAGCCCGGACGGCGCGGAGATCCTGGTCCGGGCCCGGCCGCTCGGGACCGACAGACAGGGGGCGTCCGGGCTCCTGCTGGAGGTCGCCGACAGCGGCCCCGGCATCCCGGCGGACCAGCGGGCCCGGGTCTTCGAACGGTTCACCCGGGGCGGGGCCGACGACGGCGGCACCGGGCTCGGCCTGGCCATTGCGCGCTGGGCCGTCGAACTGCACGGCGGCGGGATCGCCGTGGTCGGCGAGCCACCCGGCTGCTGCATCCGGGTCACCCTGCCCGCTGCCTGACGCCCCATCAGATCACCTTGCGGAACCGCCTTCGCGGTCCCGTCGACCTGCGCTGCCTTGGAGCCCGCCATGACGACCCCGCCGACCTCCGGCCCCTGGCTTCCCCCCGCCGACCACTGGGCGGCTCCCCTGACCTGGGGGCCGCCCCGGCCGACGCGTCCGCCGTGGACGGCCAAGCTCTGGGAGCCCGACACCGAGAGCACCGCGAGCCCGGTGGTCCTGCCCGCCGCTCTCGTCGTCGGCATTCTCGCGGCGCTGATCCTGCGGATGGAGAACGTCGGCTCGGCCTTCCTGGTCACGGGGGCCGGCGTCCTCACCGTCGGGTTCCTGGCGCGGGGGCCGCCGACCACCGACGTCCTCGCCCCGGCGGCGCCGGTGCGGACGGCCCGGCCCTGGGCCTGGGCCGTCCCCCTCGTCCCGCTCGACGTCCTCTTCGCCGCCTTCGTCCTCGTCCAACTGACGGTGCTGTTCGGAGGGCGCGAGCACGAGCTGCGCACCGAGGGCCTGACCTTCGCCGAGTACGCCCGGCAGGGCTTCTGGCAGTTGACGGCGGTGACGGTGCTGACCCTCGCGGTGGTCGCGACCGCGGTCCGCACCGCGCGCCGGGCGACCGCCACCGAGCGCGCCCTGATCCGGGCGCTGCTCGGACCGCTGTGCGGACTGGCCCTGGTCGTCGTGGCCTCGGCGCTGCACCGGATGTCGCTGTACGAGAAGGAGTTCGGCTTCACCCGGTTGCGGGTGGCCGCGACCACGGTCGAGTTGTTCCTCGGCGCCGTGCTGGTTCTCCTCCTGGTCGCTGGGCTGCGGATGTCCGGCACCTGGCTCCCCCGGGCCGTGGTCGCCGCTGCTGCCGTTGCGCTGCTCGGACTCACCGCGATCAACCCCGACGCCTACATCGCCGAACGCAACGTCGACCGGTTCGAGCGGACCGGGCGGATCGACCTGTATTTACCTGGCGACGTTGTCGGCGGACGCGGTGCCCGCCCTGCTCCGATTGCCCGCCGATGTCCGCGACTGTGCTCTCGTGGACATCGACCACGGGCTGGCTGCGTCCTCGGACCGTGGTTCGACACCAACGTCGCTCGCAACCGGGCCCGTTCGTTGCTGGACCGCGAAACGGTCGGCGTCTGTGACCGCTTCCAACTGTTCCGCTAGAGCCGACCGGTCGGGTTCGGGTCGCGCGCGAACAGCTGGGAGTCCACCGCAACGACGCCGGGGATGCGCGCGATCGCACTGATCACCGGTGTGATCTCGCTGGGCACCCGGGCCGAGCCCCAGATCCGAACCACGCCGTGGTCCACCTGGAACGACGCATCGAGGTCGGACGGCATCCCCGGCAGGGACAGCACGATCTCGACGTCGACGGTGAGCTCGGTGTCCCCGCGCTCGAACGGCCGCAGCAGGTCGTGGGAGGCGACGATGCCGACGACCCGGCCCTCGTCGAGCACCGGCAGCCGCTTGTGCCGGCGCGCCAACATCAGCCGGGCGACGGTGTCGAGGTCGTCGTCGGGGGTGGCGGTCTCGACGTCCGTGCTCATCAGGTCGGCGGCGACCCGCCCCTGGGACTTGGCCGCCCAGGTAGTGTCCCGGCCTCGCAACCGGTCGGCGAAGAGCCGGGCCCGGCCGCCCGCGTTGGCCCGGAAGGCCTCCTTGGCGCTCAAGTCCGCTTCGGTGACCATGCCGAGCAGCACGCCGTCGGCGGCAACCACCGGCAGGCAGCTGATGTCGTGCGCGAGCATCGCGTGCACAATCTCGGTGTAGCTGGCCTGCGGTCCGATCGAGACGACCTCACGGGTCATCACATCGGCCACCGAACTGGGCCTCGGCAGGCCCACGTCTTTCCCTGTTGCTGCACCCTGGCTCACGGCGTCCCCTCCGCTCGGGGACATGTCCCCATCCATCCAGGGTGCTCACAGGATCCGGCCGGATCCAGGGACCAAAGACCCCTTCAGTTGGCCCGAAGGCCTTTCCCGGAGCCGGCTGGGTGAACGTTCCCGGGGCCTCGCGCGTCCTCACTCTGACGTCCACCACGGGGGAACCATGTCTCGGAAGCTCGCGCTCGCCGCCACGGCTCTTGCGGCGCTGGCCGCGCTGGCAGTCAGTGGCTGTAGCGACGACACCGCCACGATGCCGGCGGCCGTCCCGTCAGCGTCCGTCCCGTCAGCCTCCGCGGACGTCCGGCCGCCGGCCGGGTACCGCTTCGTCGGCATCGGCCACGCCGCGGTCGCGGTACCCGGGGTCTGGGCCACCAACAAGGCCCACTGCGGCACCCCGACGGCCGACACCGTGATGATCGACGTCTACGCGGTGGACTCCTGCCTGGCGCCGCGACCGGCGGGTGTGGAGAGCGTCGAGCTGCTCACCGGCGAGCGGGGGTCGGACTTCGTCGTCGACCGGACGCTGACCGTCGACGGCGTCGAGGTGCAGCGCCAGGCCACGACGTGCCAGGACGACGAGTTCAGCAAGGTCTCGATCTGTTCCGGCCGGGCGTACCTCCCCTCGGAGCAGGTGCACTTCCAGGCCGCGTCCTCGACCGACAGGGAGGCGGTCGACGCGATCCTGGACGCGATCCGGATCCTGCCCGGCCAGCGCGGCGTCCCCGGCTTCAGCGCGTTCCAGAACGAGGACCAGGAGCGCTCGCAGCAGTCCTACCTCGCCGACCTGGAGGCGGCCGGATTCCGCACCGAGGTGCGCACCGAACTGCATCGCGGTATGCCGGCCGGCTTCGTGCTCGCCGCCGACCCGGCTCCGGGCACGATGGCCCACCCCGGCGATCTGGTCACGGTGACCGCCTCCGGCGCCGGCGAGGGACCGGCCGACGAACTCACCGTCGAGATGAACTCGCACGACGCCAAGGGTCAGTACGACACCCCGACCCTGACGGACCAGCAGATCCGCGACGGCGCCACCGTGACGCTGCACGTCGGCGACGCGATCTGGGCCTTCGCCTCGGGAAAGTACGAGGCGACCCTGGCCGCCACCTTCGACGGCGCCGCCCTGACCGCGAGCACCTGGGCGCAGGACCCGAACAAGGGCCACTCCTGGGTCGCGGCGAAGCCGGGCACCTCGACCGTCACCCTGACCATCACGGTGGGCGGCAAGAAGGTCGAGCTCGGCACCGTCACCGTGGTCGTGCAGCCCGCGCGCTGAGCCTTCGTTCGAGCGCGGGCAGGGCGGGCTGGCAGGCCGCGGCCAAGGTGACGCCCAGCAGAGTCCCTCCGACGACGTCGGACAGATAGTGCGCGCCCAGGGTGATCCGGGTCCAGCAGACGAGCACCGGCACCGCGACGACGAGCACCGTTGTCGCGACCCGGCCCACGCCGCCCAGGTGCGGCCAGAACACGATTACCCCCGCCGCGCAGATCAGCGCGGCGCTGTTGGCGTGCCCGGACGGGAAGCTCGGGTTGTGGAAGACGGCCACCGGGTCGAGCACGTTTGGCCGGTCACGCTGGAACAGTTGCTTGAGCACGGGGTTGACCAGGCTCCCGATGCCGACGACCAGAGCCAGCCAGATCGCGGCGGCCGAACGGCGCGCGAGCGCGAGGCCCATGGCGATCAGGCCGCCATAGGCCATGACGAGCGGGGAGTTCAGCCACCAGGTCGCGGCCTTCATCACGTGGCGGTAGGTGTCGTGGTTGCGGGCGAGGTTGGTGCCCCGGCGCACGACGTCGGAATCCAGGTCCATCAGCGGCGACCACGTCGTGGCCACCAGCAGGGCGATCACCCCGAACGCCAGGGCGGTGCAGGCCGCCACCCGGTGCGCTGTCCGCATCGACACACGGTAGGTCCCCGTCGCCGGTTGACCTGCGGCGGCGCCTGGGCGCTAGCCTCCCGCCATGACCACCGCGCGTCAGGCGCCCGAGGCCCGCACGGCCTCGATCATGGCTGTGGCGCGGGAACTGCTGCGCGAGGTCGGCTACGAGCACTTCCTGCCCTCCGAGGTGGCCCGCCGCTGCGGGATCTCCGAGGGGCTGGTCTACCGGTACTTCCCGACCAAGCGGCACCTGCTCAACCGCGTCGCCGAGGACTGGTTCGAGGACATCCTGTCCCTGGAGCCGGAGCTCGAGCACGTGCATGGCAGCTACGCCCGCCTGCGCTACGTCATCGCGCACGACCTCGAGGTCGTCCGCAAGGAACCAGCGCTCACCCGCTACCTCTGCCTGGAGCTGCGACCGGCGGCGGGCTACCGCGGCAGCCGCGCCCAGGAGCTCAACCGCCGATTCACCAGCATCGTCCAGCAGGTGATCACGGAAGGCATCGCGGCCGGCGACTTCCGCTCCGATGTGGATCCGCGACTGGTGCGGGACATGGTGTTCGGGGCGATCGAGTACCGCACCTGGGGCTTCCTGCGCGGCGAGAGCCCGTTCCCCCTGCACGAGACGGCCGACCAGATCACCGACCTGATCTACCGGTCCATCACCGCCCGCTGAGTCCCGCGCTGAGCCGTTCGGGGCGTCTGCCCCGGGCGATCGATGCAACCGCCCGGGGGTGGTCTCGCTCAACGCCGAACCATAAGGCGTGTCACGCCAAATGGTTCCTCAGGACATCGTCAGGCCGCCGCTGACGCTGATGGCCTGACCGGTGATGAAGCCGGCCTCCTTGGTGGCCAGGAACGCCACCACCGGGGCGACGTCCTCCGGCGTCCCGATCCGGCCCATCGGCACCGCCTTGCCCAGCGCGGTGACCAGGCCAGGATTCTCCCCGAGCGCCTCATTCAGCAGCGGGGTCTCGGTCGGACCGGGGCACACGGCGTTCGCGGTGATGCCCTTGCGGGCGACCTCGCGGGCCATCGTCTTGGCGAAGGCGATGATGCCGCCCTTGCACGCGGCGTAGACCGCCTCGCCCTTCGAGCCGACGCGGCCGGCGTCGGAGGAGGTGTAGATCAGGCGGCCGTTGCCGCGTTCGATCATCGAGGGCACCGCGAGCTGGGTGAGCTGGATGGGGCCGCGCAGGTTGATCGCGATCAGCACGTCCCAGATCGCCGGGTCGGAGTCGACGAACGGGCCGACCTTGTCCCAGCCCGCGTTGTTGACCAGCAGGTCGATCGGGCCGATCGCCTCGACGGCGGCGCGGTAGGCGGCCGCGACCGAAGCAGGGTCGGTGAGGTCCATGCCGATCGCGATCGCGCCGTGCTCGGCGGCGACCTTCTGCGCGCCGACCTCGTCCTTGTCCAGGATCGCGACCCGCGCGCCCAACCCGGCCAGCTCCGCGACGATGCGGCTGCCGATGCCGCCCGCGCCACCGGTCACGATCGCCGTCTCGCCGGCCAGTTGCCACGCCATGCTCACTCCGCTTCGTCGAGGTTCCGCCCCATCCAACACCGCTCAGCGCCCGACGTACTTGGTGAACTCCGGCGGCCGCTTCTCCGCGAACGCGCGGGCGCCCTCCGCCCCCTCCTCGCTGTTCACGAACAGGTCGAGGCCGGCGCCCGCCATCTTCTCGAACCCGGACTGGTGTGCGGTCTCGGCGTTGAAGGAGGCCTTGAGGAAGCGCAGCGCGGTCGGGCTCATCAGGTTGAGTTCCGCCGCCCACGCCTTCGCGGTCGCCATCAGTTCCTCACCCGGGACGACGGCATTGACCAACCCCATCTCCTTGGCCTCCTGCGCCGTGTACTGCCGGCAGAAGAACCAGATCTCCTTGGCCCGCTTGGTGCCCACCAGGCGCGAGAGCATGTTCGTGCCGTAGCCGGCATCGAAGGAACCCACCCGGGGACCGGCCTGGCCGAACTTCGCGTGCTCCGCCGCGATCGAGATGTCGCAGAGCACGTGGAAGACGTGCCCACCGCCGATCGCCACCCCGTTCACGGCCGCGATCACCGGCTTCGGGATGTCCCGGATCAGCGCGTGCAGGTAGTCGGTGTCGAGGATGCCGTCGCGGGTCGGGCCGTAGTCGCCGGTCTCCGCGCGCTGTTTGACGTCGCCGCCGGAACAGAAGGCCTTGTCCCCCGCGCCGGTCCAGATCACGCAGCGGACCTCGGGGTCGGCCCAGGCTCGGCGGAAGGCGTGCACGAGCTCATCGACCGTGCGGCCCCGGAAGGCGTTGTAGCGGTGCGGCCGGTTGATCGTGATGATGGCGGCGCCGTTGTCCGTCTCGTACAGGACGTCGGTGTAGCCGCTGGTGTCGCTGAAGGCCTCGCCTGATGTTGCTTCCGCCATGGCGCCGGTCACCCTTCCTCAGTACGGTCGTACCTAACTAACGTTTGGTTGCGACCGTACCGCGACTCCGACTGAGAGGCGAGCATGGACTTCTCGATCACGCCAGAGCAGGAGCACCTGGTGCAGGCCGCCCGGACCTACGCGGCCGAGCGGATCGCGCCGTTCTACCAGCAGCGCCAGGCCGAGGAGCGCTTCGACCGGGCGACGCTGCTGGAGATGGGCAAGCTCGGCTTCTTCGGCGTCGAACTGCCCGAGGCGGCCGGCGGGCTCGGGCTGGATGCGCTCACGGCCGGGCTGGTCCTGGAGGCGATCAGCGCTGCCGACTACAACCTCGGCTACCACCCGGTGACCGTCTCCCTGGTCGGGCAGATTCTGCACCGCTACGGCGCTCCCGAGGTGGTCGAGCCCTACCTGCACCGGATGACCGCCGGCGAGCTGATCCCGAACATCGCCCTCACCGAACCCGGCGCCGGCTCGGACGCCGCGAACCTGCAGCTACGGGCCCGGCGCTCGGGCGACGGTTGGGTGCTCAGCGGGGAGAAGACCTCGATCAGCATGGCCACCCAGGCCGACTTCACCGTGCTGTTCGCCCGCACCGGGGCGCCGGATTCGCGGGCGCACGGGGTTTCGGCGTTCCTCGTGCCGCTGACCGACGACCCGACGATCACCCGCAGCGCGTTCAACGACCACGGCAGCCGCAGCGCCGGGCGCGGCACCATGCACTTCGACGACACCCTGGTTCCGGCCGATCATCTGCTCGGCGAGGAGAACCGCGCGTTCGCCGGGGTGATGACCGGCTTCGACTACAGCCGGGCGCTGATCGGGCTGCAGAGCCTCGCGGTCGCGCGGGTGTCGCTGGATGAGACCTGGGCCTACGCCAACCAGCGCGAGACCTTCGGGGCGCCGCTGTCCGAGCGGCAGGGCGTCACCTTCCCCCTCGCCGAGGCCGAGACCTACTACGAGGCCGCCCGGACGCTCTGCCACAAGACGCTGTGGCTGAAGGACAACGGCCTGCCGCACACGACCGAGGCCGCCATGTGCAAGTGGTGGGCACCCAAGGTTTCCTACGACGCGGTGATGGCCTGCCTGCTCACCCACGGCCACGGCGGCTACTCCGACGAGTTCCCGTTCGAGCAGCGACTGCGCGACCTGCTCGGCCTGCAGATCGGCGACGGCACCGCGCAGATCATGAAGATGGTCATCGCCCGGCGTAAGGGCAAGGACGCCCGCTGATCTTGGCCCCCGCGGGTCTCTTAGGCTGGGGGCCGGTCCCCATCCCAGAAGAGCGCTTCACATCGGAGTTGGCATGCCAGAGGCCGTCATCGTCGCCACCGCGCGAAGCCCGATCGGGCGCGCGTTCAAGGGCTCGCTCAAGGAGGTCCGTCCCGACGACCTCACCGTGCAAATGATCCAGGCGGCGATGGCCAAGGTGCCTGCGTTGTCGCTCGACCAGGTCGACGACCTGATGCTCGGCTGCGGCCTGCCCGGCGGCGAGCAGGGCTACAACATGGGCCGCGTCGTCGCGGTGCTGCTCGGGGCGGACCGCCTGCCCGGCACCACCATCACCCGCTACTGCTCCTCCTCGCTGCAGACCACCCGGATGGCGATGCACGCCATCAAGGCGGGCGAGGGCGACGTGTTCATCTCGGCCGGCGTCGAGACGGTGTCGCGCTTCGTGGCCGGCAACTCCGACTCGCTGCCGGACACGATGAATCCGCTCTTCAACGAGGCGGCACAGCGCAGTGAGGGCCTCACCGAGGCCGGCATCACCGAGTGGGCCGACCCGCGCGGGGCCGGCGGCGTCCCGGACCTGTACCTGGCGATGGGTCAGACCGCCGAGAACGTCGCGCTGTTCTCGAACGTCTCCCGGGAGGACATGGACACCTTCGGGGTGCGGTCGCAGAACAACGCCGAGAAGGCGATCGCCAACGGCTTCTTCGCCCGCGAGATTGCGCCGGTGACGCTGCCCGACGGGACCGTGGTGTCCACCGACGACGGCCCGCGCGCCGGCGTCACGCTCGAGGGCGTGGCCGGCCTCAAGCCGGTGTTCCGTCCCGACGGCCGGATCACCGCCGCCAACTGCTGTCCACTGAACGACGGCGCGGCCGCGGTGGTCGTCATGTCGGACACCAAGGCCCGCGAGCTCGGCATCACGCCGCTCGCGCGGATCGTCGCCACCGGCGTGACCGGCCTGTCCCCGGAGATCATGGGCCTCGGCCCGATCGAGGCCTCCAAGCAGGCCCTCGCCCGCGCCGGCATGAGCATCAGCGACATGGACCTGGTCGAGATCAACGAGGCCTTCGCCGCGCAGGTCATCCCGTCCGCGCGCGAACTCGGCATCGACCCGTTCGGCGACCAGCTCAACGTGCACGGCGGCGCCATCGCCATCGGGCACCCGTTCGGCATGACCGGCGCCCGGATCACCGCGACGCTCATCAACGGCCTGCAGTCCCGGGACAAGCAGTTCGGGCTGGAGACGATGTGCGTCGGTGGCGGTCAGGGCATGGCGATGATTCTCGAGAGGCTCAGCTGATGTCGCTTCCCATTCCCCTGACCATGGCCGTGACCCGGGTCGGCGCAGGCGTGCTCACCTACGCCAACCCGGAGCTGTCGGCCAAGGTGTTCGGCATCAAGGGCGACTCCTCGGCCTACACCGCCCGCCTCTTCGGCAGCCGCGACGCCGCCCTCGGCCTCGCCGTGCTCTCCCCTAACCGCTCGGTGCGCCGCAACGCCCTGCGCATGGGCGTCGTGATCGACGCCCTCGACTGCGCCGCCGCGGTCATGGACGCCAAGCGCGGCAAGTTGACCGCGGCCGGCTCCGCCCTGCTGGTCGGCGGCGCCTTCGCCTTCGCCGTCCTCGGCGTCGTCGCCCTCCGCGAGAGCGACTAACCCGGGTCGCCACTGTCGGCGGGCCTGGCTAATCTCCCGGTGTGGCGGATGCGGAGGACGTGCGGGCGATCGCATTGGCGTTGCCGCACGTCGACGAGATCCCGAGCGAGGGGTTCGACTTCCGGGTCGCCAACCGCGGGTTCGTCTGGTCGTACCCGGAGAGCGTGCCGGGCAAGCGGCGGGTGATCCGGGACGACATCGCGGTGCTCTACGTCGGGGACGAGGCGGAGAAGCAGGCGCTGCTGCTCGGGGAGCCGGAGCGGTTCTTCGCCCCACCCAGCTACGACGGTTGGCCGCTGGTGATGCTGCGCCTGGAGAAGGTGACCAAGCGGCGGCTCAAGGAACTGATCACCGACGCCTGGCAGATGCGCGCGCCCGAAGAACTGGCCGACGCACGCTGAGCCAACGCCCTCAGCGGCCGAGGAACTGGGCCGGACGCTTCTCCTGGAACGCGGCGACACCCTCGGGGTAGTCGTGGGTCTCGGCGTTGCGTTGCTGCACGCCGGCCTCGCCCTCCAGGCGCGTCGCCAGATCGGAGACCACCCAGGTCAGCTGTTCCTTGGCCCCGGCGTGCGCGACCGTCGGCCCACCGCCGAGCTTGGCGGCCAGGGCCTGGGCCTCGGCCGCGAGCTCGGCGTCCGGGTGGACGGCGTTGACCAGCCCCCAGTCCAGCGCCTGCTTCGCCGGCACCCGGTCGCCGACCAACGCGAGCTGGGCGGTGCGGGTCAGGCCGATCCGGGCGGCGCAGTGCGCGATCAGCCCGCCGTCCGGGCTGAGCGCGATTCCGGAGAACGCGAACAAGAAGGACGCGGACTCGGCCGCGAGGACGAGGTCGCAGGCCAGCGCGAAGCTCATGCCGATGCCGGCCGTGACCCCGTTGATGGCGCCGATGATCGGCTTGGGCATCGCCCGCATCTCGGTGATGGCCGGGTTGAACAGGTCGTCGAGCCGGGCCCGCAGGTCGTCATGGCCTTCGGGCGTCGCCGGGATGTCGCCGCTGAAGTCCGCGCCCGCAGAGAAGCCGCGACCCGTGCCGGTCAGCACAACCGCGCGGATCTCCGGGTCCTTGGCGACCGCACGCAGATGGCCCAGCAGCGCCTCGCCCAGCTCCAGGGAGATGGCGTTGAGGACCTGGGGCCGGTTCAGGGTGAGCGTGGCGACCGCGCCGTCGCGCTGGAACAGGACAGGGGATCCGTCAGCAGTCACCGCGGCATCGTAGGTCGACTCATCCCCGCAACGCGCCCGCGGGCCACTCGCCGCGCAGCGCGATCTGATGCGAGACGCGACCCTCGGGGTCACGCGTCACCTCGAGCAACAGCATGCGCTCGTCCTCCGAGAGGATCACGATCCCTTGCTGCAGTACGCCCAGAACGGTGGCGGTCGCCTGCAGCAGATCGCTGAGCGAGGCCTCCACCCACAGGGCCTCGGGCTCGTCGCTCAGCAGCGCGAACCCGGTACCGGCCGGGACCTGCGCGGCCGCCGCCCGCAGCGCCTCGACCAGGGGTTCGGCGCCCGGCCAGTGCTGAGTGCTCACCGTGCCGCCGAGGTCTGCAAGCCGGCGGTCCAGGTCTTCGGAGCCCCAGATGTCACACCAGCGGTGCTCGAGACCAGCGAAGCCCGGCAGGGCGCGGACCCGTTCCTGGGCGGACCAGATCCGCCGCTGGCGGATCGCCATCGAGAATCTGTCGACCCTCGGCTCGCCCTTCGCCTGGTCGTTCTGTTCGGCACCTGATCGGCGCGATCTCCAACGCATGGAGCCAATTCTCTGTGACGTCCGCTGCGCGGCGGCCGCGGAGCTGCGGTTTGATCGTCCAGGAGACCGCGGCGGCGACCACGCACAGGCAGGCGGCGATCAACCGGGCGATCGAGCAGCGGCGGCGATCACCAGCGAGGCGGTCTCCCAGCCGACCCGTTCGGAGACGACGGCGGCCACCGGGAGGAACACGAGCTGGCCTGCCGGGATCGGCGGTAGGAGGGAGTCAGGTCGTGCGTCCACTCGTGGGCGCTGAGTAGACCATCCACTCCTTCTGTACCTGAAGACCGACGGAGCGGTACAACCCGATCGCCCGGTCGTTGGCGGCCTGAACGGTGAGGCCGAGGTCGGTGGCGCCGGCCGCGGACAGGTCGGCGAAGGAATGCAGCACAAGCGCCCGGCCCAGTCCGCTGCCCCGCTCCGCAACGGCGACCGCGAGCTGGTAGACCCAGCCGGTGCCGTCGTCCTGGACGCGGCCGATCACCCAGCCCACCGGGCGCCCGTCCCGGTGAGCGATCCACCCACGGAAGTTCTCCGCGGTGAACATCTGCTGCCAGACCTCCATCGGCCGGTCCACGTGGCCGGGCACGTCGGCGAACGCCGCGTCGACGTAGACCGCGAGGGTGATCACGGCCTCGGTGTCGCCGGTCGTCGCGGGGCGCAGCACCGGCGCACTGTGACACGGATCGGAGCCTGCCGGAGATCTACACCAGCGCGGCGTCGCCCGCCACGATGGCGCCTACTTCAGCGGGAATGGTTCGGGACCCGTCCCGGTTGGGTGAAGGTGACACGTCAACTCTGAGGAGGCCCGCGATGGAAGACATCAATGAATGGAACCGGTCGGTCATCGAGGAGTTCCGGGCCAACGCGGGTGTGGTGAGCGGCGTCTTCACCGGCATTGCGCTGCTGATCCTGCACAACGTCGGCGCGAAGTCGGGCGAGCCGCGGCTCAACCCGCTGGCCTACCAGCAGCTCGAGGACGGCTACGCGATCTTCGGCTCCATGGGCGGCGCCCCGAAGAACCCGGCGTGGGTGCACAACATCGCGGCCAACCCCAAGGTCGAGGTGGAGTTCGGTGACCGGACCGAGGTCCTGGTCGCCCGTGTGGCCAGCGGATCGGAGCGAGCCCGGATCTGGGCGAAGCAGAAGGTCGACATGCCGCAGTTCGCCGAGTACGAGGCGAAGACCGACCGGGAGATCCCGGTAATCGTGCTGGAGTCGGCGGCCTAGGTTCCGGTCCAGGCCGGGGCCCGCTTGTCGCGGAAGGCAGCGGGCCCTTCCTGGGCGTCGTTGGACAGGTAGACCGGTTCCCAGATCCGATCCGCCTCGGTGAACGCCTCCGCCATCGAGTGCTCCGCGCACAGCCGCACCGTGGCCTTGCCCGCCAGCACCGACAGCGGGGCGTTGGCCGCGATCCGCTCCGCGAGGGCCTGGGTCTCGGTGACCAGGTCCGCGGCCGGCACGACCTTGTTGACCAGCCCGACCTCGTAGGCGCGTTGCGCACTCAAGGGGTCCCCGGTCAGCAGGATCTCCATCGCCACCCGCGGCGGCACCAGCCAGGACAGGGGCGCCGCCCAGGGCGAGCCCCGTCCGACCTTGACCTCGCTGACCGCGAACTTCGCGGTGTCCGCCGCCACCACCAGGTCGCAGTTCTGCGCCAGCAGGAAGCCGCCGGCGAACGCGACCCCGTTCACCGCCGCGATGGTCGGCTTGGCGATCTCGATGTTGCGGCCGAACTGCGGCAGGAACTTCAGCGGCGGGACGGTGAGCGCGCTGTCCGCCATCTCCTTGAGGTCACCGCCGGCGCAGAAGGCCTTGTCCCCCGTCCCGGTCAGCACCAGCACCTTGGCCTCGGCGTCGTCGTTGAAGCGGCGCACGCCCTCCCACAGGCCGTCCCGGACCGCCTTGTTCAGGGCGTTGCGGGCCGCCGGCCGGTTGATCGTCAGCCAGGCCACCGCGTTCGTGACCCGGTAGGTGACCACCGCCGACTCTGACGAGCTGCCGTCCATGTGATCCTCCGTCGGTGCACCTCTTGTGTGCACGGGAACTTAGCTGGTGAGGTCTCGGCATGGCGGAACAGCGGATCGACGTCACCAACCTGCGCGGCCGACGCGCGGTCAACCGGTACGAGCGGGCCTCGGTCGGGGACGTCCTGGAACGGATGACCTGGGCGCAGCCGGACAAGGTCGCGATCATCGGCTGGCCCGGCGCCTTCGCCGACCATCGGTTCGCCTCGCTGACCTACCGGCAGGCCGATGAGGCCGCCAACCAGGTCGCGAACACGCTGGCCGCGCGCGGGTTCGCCCCCGGCGACCGCGTCATGCTGGTGTGCGAGAACTCGATCGAGGCCTACCTGGCCAAGCTGGGGATCGCGAAGGCCGGGATGGTGGCGATGCCACTGAACCCGAACCTGGCCCCCGACGTGGCCGAGCACCTGATCGGGATGGCCGAGCCCAAGGGCGCGATCGTCGACGCCGAGTGCTTCGGCCACCTCGCGTCGGTCGTCGCGAGCACGGGGCTACCGGTACTGGCGACGATCGCGATCGGCGGGGAGGTCGTCCCGGGCAGCGTCTCGTTCTCCGAGTTCATCGCCGGCGCGGCCACCACCGAGCCGACCGTGGAGATCCACGGCGACGACATCTGGCAGTTGCTGTTCACCTCGGGCACCACCGCGATGCCCAAGGGCGTGATGCTCTCCCACCACTCCAGCCACTACGCGGCGATGGGGTTCGCGCTCTCGCTGACCCGCGGGGTCCGGCTCGAGTGCGACGTCGTGCTCGCGACGTTCCTGCCGATCATCTACCACGTCGGCGACACTCCCTTCACCTACTCGGTGTTCCTCTCCGGCGGGACGCTGGTCATCGGCCGCGGGGTCGACCCGGCACAAATGGCCTCGTGCCTCGAGACCCATCGGGTGACCGCGCTGTGGGGTGGGTCGCCGCAACTGGTGACCGCGCTGACCAACCACCTCGACGCGACCAATCCTGACGTGTCGTCACTCAAGGTTCTCGTCTACGGCTGGGGGGCGGTGCCGCCGGCGACCCTCGCCTCACTCGAACGGCACGCCGGCGAGGGTTTCGCCCTGACCGGCATCTTCGGTCAGACCGAGGCGAACGCCTGCCACCGGTTCTGGCCGGCCAAATGGCCTGCGGTCTACGAGCGCACCGCACCGGCGCTGAACTACGTCGGCATCCCGAGCCCGATCCTCGCCTCCGATGTTGTCGACGAGGACGGCGTCTCGGTGCGCGGCAAGCCGGGGACCCCGGGCGAGGCGGTGTACCGCAGCCCCACCGTCGCGGCCGGCTACTACCTCAACCAGGAAGCCTCGGACGAGGCCTTCCGTGACGGCTGGTTCCACTCCGGCGACAGCTGCATGGTCGACGAGGACGACCTGCGCATCATGGTCGACCGCTTCAAGGACATCGTGAAGTCCGGCGGCGAGAACGTCTCCAGCATCCGGGTCGAGGCCGTGCTCTACGCCCACCCCTCCGTAGCTCGGGTCGCGGTCGTCGGGCTACCGCACGACCGCTGGGGCGAGGCGGTCACCGCGATCGTCGTGCTGAAGCCGGATGCGGCAGCCACTGAGGACGAACTGATCGCGCACTGCCGCGAACGCCTCGCCGGCTTCGAGAGCCCGAAGGGCGTCGCCTTCACCGACGCGCTACCGGACACCGTCGGCGGCAAGATCCTCAAGTACAAGCTGCGCGAGAGGTTCGCGGAGTTCTACAGCTGACAGAGGGTCAGGGTCCGCGGTCGGGTTCGCTGGTACGGAGGCCGTCGCGGAGCAGTTTCCAGTGGGTGTTGCGTTGGGGCTGTTGGAGCGGGTCGATCCACGGGGGCGGGATGAGTTCGGGGTGCCCATCCGGGCCCAGTTGGATGGTCCAGCCCTTGTGATGAACGACGTCGTGGTGGAAATGGCAGAGCAAAGCGCCGTTCTCCAACTCCGTTTCGCCGCCGTCGATCCAGTGCCGGATGTGGTGGCACAAGCTCCGCTAAAGGGGGCTGACGAGGCCCGGTCGGACGCCCACACGCGTCGGCCCATGCGCTTGGCGACGGCGATGGTCGTCCCAGCGCCGACGAACGGGTCGAACACGACCTGGCCCGGTTCGGTGAACAGCCAGAGCAGGTTCTCCACGACGCCGGGGTGCATCTTGCCGAAGTACGTCGAGTCCCCGTCGTACTTGCCGTAGGACCAGTAGTCGAAGGCCATGTGCGGGTCGGGCGGTTCCATTTCCGCAGACCTGCGTTCTTGGAACCAGCGGCTGATGGTCGCTTCGCCTATGTCGAGTTCGGCAGCGATCTCGTCCTGGTCGTGGCAGTCCAGCCACAGGTCCCATGCCCGTGCCTGCGCGGCGTCCTTCTCGGCCTTGCGTGCGTCCTTCGTCCACTCCTGCACGCTGCGCTCAGCCACAGCGAGGAGATCGGCGATGTACTTGACGCGCTCGGGGACCGGCAGGTGGTGGACACCGGCCCAATAGGTCTGGCGCCGTCACGGTCGCCACCTCTCGACCCGGACGGTTACGCCCTGGCCGTGAACATCGCCAGGCGGCATCTGAGCAAGGGGCAGCAGGCGATGATCGCCGCGAAGGCCCGATTTGTTTCAAATCAGAGCCAACGCGATATGGCCCGAGACCTAGGTCTGGCCCAGGGACGGATCGCCTACGCGTCCACCGTCCTCGACCACGCCGCCGACCTCGCCGCCCAGGTGGTCGCGGGTGCCCTGGCGCGGAAAGGTTAGTCCGAATTCGGACGAAGCTATTTCCGAGGAGGACGACGACCCCCTGCGCAACCGGTCCGACCACCTCGCCACCCTGCCCGCCGGTGAGCGAACAACCGGCGGGCAGGGGCGCGGCGCAGGAGCTTCTCTGCCCCGAGGTCCCGGGGCTCCACTCCTTGGCCCCCGGGCTCGCCATGAGTGCGAAACGAGCCCGGGTGACGTTGACGCCGCTGACTCAGGTCGTCCCGTTGAACGTGACCTTGAGCAACGCCGAGGGCCGCGGGACCGTCAACGCCAATCTCTCCTCGACGACCAGTCGGATGATGTTCTCCGTCGAGCGGGAGAACGGGTCCACCTTCACGGTCGGGGCCATGCGCACGTACACCCGGGCGGCCTGGGCGAGGTTGCCGACCAACGCGGTCCCGGCGGTGATCCGGTTCGTGACGTAAGCGCGCATCCCCCACACGGTCATGGACTGTGCGTCCCCGCCGAGCGCGAAGCCGGCGGCGAACTCATTCGCCGTCGAGGTGTACAACCGCACCTTCTCGAAATCTGACGGGTTGATGAGCACCGTGTCCGGGTTGGTGAAGCTGGACCCGGCCTGCAGCAGCGTCTGCGCCTTCGCGACGCTGACGATGCGCGCCTCGGCCGCGACCGGGGCGTAGGTCAGGATCCCGGAAGTGTTGAGCAGCCCGGTCATCGCCACCCCGCCGGTACCGGCCACCGCCGCACCGTTGCCGGAGACGAGCTGAGAATTTTCCTCGTTGAGCAAGCCCATCAGGGCCTCGGACTCCACCATGTCCCGGAAGCTGGACAGGTCGGTGATGGCCTCCTCGCTGACGTCGATGTAGTGCGCGACCTTCCGTACGCCCTCAGTCACGGCGGTGTAGCTGGGGTCCGAGAGCGGCTTCTGCCCGCCTTCCCCGACGACCTTGGCGTTGGACGCCGCGGCGTTGCCCCTGTAGTACGTGACCGAGGCCGCGGCGGTGGCCTCGACCGGGATCAAATCCAGGACACGGAACGCGTCGCGCAAGATCGGGAACGTCCCGGCGGGCATCGTCAGGTAGTCGCTCACCGCGACCTGCGGGGCCGTGGCCGAGGTGACCGCACGCGTCATGAAACCCTCGTGCAACACACTCATCTGATCCCGAGTCAGGAACAGCGCCGGCGCGGCACCGAGTCGGGCGTCGGAGTCGTACTCGCCACGCGTCTGCGTACCGGAGGTACCCGCGCCGGACAGCAGCCCGGGGAAGCGCTCAAGGCCGGCGCGCAGGTCCCGGGACCGCCGCACCTGATCGTGCAAGCTCTCGGCCCGGGTGAGCAACTCGGCGTGCTCGGTGGCCTCAGCCTCAGTCAGCTCACGGTCCTCAGTTTCGGCGCGGGTGATGATCTCCCGGGCCGAGTCCACGGAACGCTGCAGCCAACCGACCATCGGCTCGCTGGTGTCGGTGCCGGCCGCGCCGGCGGTGCTGGTGGTGTGCATGTCAGATCTCCAAACGGATGAGGTCCGCCAGGCGCTGGGCGTGGCGGGCACGGTTCAGTAGCGGGTTCGCGCCGCCGGGGGTCAGGTCGGAGCGCACAGCGAGGATCCGCGCAGCCTCGTAAGAGGGAAAAGCGACCAGGCTGATCTCGTAGAGCTTGACCTCGGTCCGCTCGACCAGCCCAGTCGCCTCGCCACGCGATTCCCGCACCGGTGCGAAGCCCACAGACAGCGAGTCCAACGCACCATCACGGACCAACTCGAGGGCTTCATTCCCGGCCGCCGTCTGGGACACCTTGAGCTCGCAGTACAGGCCGGCGGCGTCCTCACGCAGCACGTCCGCGCGACCCAGAGGCAAAGCCCGGGAGTCGTGGCAGGCGAACACCTTGACCCTCGATGCCCCGCGCTCGGTGAGGGTGCGGGCGAACGCACCGCGGCGGAACACCTCGGTGTACGACCCGCCGGGACCGCTGATCAAAGTCGGGGTGTCGAAGGGGACGGCGAGCCCGACGATGGTCCTGCCATCGCCGCGGATCTCAAGGTCGGTGGGCGCGCACGCACGCCGAAGGATGTTGCTCATGGCTTCCGCCGGGGGTCGATTACCGGGGCGGCGACCCGCATCACGCGGGCGTCCGAGCGGCTCCTGCCGGGAAGATGCCCCTCCGCCTTACGCCGGGGTGCGGCCGCGGTAGGCGACCACTGGCAGGCCGTCACTCTGAGGATACGCCTTCGTCGTGACCATGCGCCTCCAACAACCGGGCCGCGTGGCGGTCCACGAGAACCAACTGCGCCTCGATGCGCAGCAGGTCCCCGTCGCTGCGGGCAGCGATCGCCGCCCACGTCTCAGCCCCGAGCTCGTCGAGGTCGAGCGTGGCGTCCGCGGCGAGGACCAGAGCGTCGCGGCGGTCGCGGACCAGGTTGTCGTGCAGCTCGGGCAATCCGGCGATCCACTCCGGCGGTGAGACGTTCATCGGGGCCTCCTTGGTGATGGTTGATGGGACACGTTCGGCATTCATCGTGGTGCTCCTTTCCAACGTTGGGGCAACGTTCGGCGCGTACGCCCAGCTCACGTCCGGACGTCGTCCGGACGTGATATTTCGGGGAGGGAAAAGTGTCACTTGGCGGGTCAGGGGCACCATCGCTCTGAACTCGGGTGGGCCACCGAGAGTTCGGAGCGAGACGCCGGGTCAGCCCGCCAGGCGACACTTTTTTGTCCGGGGAACCGGGGGGGACCGGTCCTTCGAACGGGCGCCCCGATGATGTCCAGCGCGATCGAGCAGGTGGCCCAGATGGGCCACCTGACGTGGCACGGCCCGTCATCGGCGCGGGACGAAGCTGACCGTTCGCCAGATGTGCGGTCGGCGCGGCCGTCACGGACAAGTCCGTGTTCGACGGGGCCGGTCATTCGCCGTCACCGCTCGGCGCCGACGTCTTGGCGTTGGTCGCAGCGGGCACAGGTGTCCCGGCCGGGTCGCTGGAGCAGCAGCGGCGCGGCGCAGATCCGGCACGATTCCGGTGCCGGATCTGGGTCCGCTTGCCGACCTTGCCGACCCTCGGACAACTTTCCCATGAAGGCGCCATTTGAAAAAGGTTGGGAGGGGTCGGCAAGCCCGGCAAGCTGCAGGTCAGAGGCTTCTCGGAACCTGACGCCGGTCCAGATCCGGGCCTGCGTGGGCAGCGGCGGCACCGTGTCGAACACTGAGCGGATGTAGCGGGAGACCGTCGGGATCGTCGAGGTCCGGCACCGCTCCACCCGGTTCTTTGCGGTCTCGCCGTGCTGCTCGAAGCGCGGGGCGAAGGTCTCCTTGGCCCAGTGCTGGTGGCCGTTCTCCTTCAACCAGTCGTTGAACGCGGCCAGCAGGTCCTCGGACAAGATGCAGTGCTCCGTGTCGGCGATGATCCGCTCGGTCCAGAACCCGAGGATCCGGTCGGCCTCGCACCGCCAGGCCGCAGTGTCGGCGGCGACCGAGGCCGGCACCGCGAGCGAATTCGGGCCGGCACGGTGCCAGCGGATCGCGCCGTCCACGACCCAGGTGACGATCGCGTCGTGCTGGCCGCTGATGTCGTTCTCGATCCGCCGCTTGAGGTCGGGGTCACCGCGGCGGTCGGCGGCCCGCTCCAGTGCCTCCTCGGGCTTGCGGAAGGTGTAGGGGAATCGGAGCAGGGCTAGGCGTCGCCAGGTCCCGTGGTCGGTCTCGGCGATGACGGGGACGTAGTTCGTGGTGCAGATCAGCGTGTGGGTGGCGCGGAAGGTCATGTTGCGGCCGTAGACGTGGCGGGCGGTGATGATCCCGACGTCGCTGATCTGCTTGATAGCGGTGATGTTCAGCGACCTGCCCTCGGTCATCTCCTCCGCGACCAGGAGCCGCTTCCCGCGCAGCGATGCGCGTTCCTCGGAGTGCTCGTTGGTGTCGCAGATCAGCTTGGCGCTGGACAGGGTCGCGTAGTCACCCAGGGCGGGCGCGACCCCGTCGGTGGACAGCAGCGACTTCCCGTTCTCCCCCGAGCCCTGCAGGATCACGATGATGCCGTCGGGGGTGCGGTGACCGGTGGCGCCTTGCCCGATGCGGATCTGCAACCAGACCCGCTTGTCCTCGGGCAACGCCTCGAGCGCGGCCGTCCAGTCCGGGTGTGTCAGACCCGGGCGGTAGTTGCCGCTGGTGATCTTCGTGAGCATCATCGCGGGGTCGTGGGCGATGACCTTGCCGGTGTGCAGGTCCACGATGCCGGCCGGGGTGTTGAGCAGGTCGGGGTCGGCGTCGAAGTCGCCGGCCTGGCGTTCGCAGATGCCGCGGGCCAAGTTGAGCGCCGCGCGCTGCTTGGTCAACGACAGGATGCAGTTCCACGTCTTGATGGCGCTGAGGTCGCCGCTGGCGGCGATCTCGGCGAACAGGGCGACGGCCCAGCGGCGCACCGGTTCCCCGACCGCTTCGTCGGAGCACTCGACCCAGCGCCGGCCGTCCCAGCCGAGCCAGCCGAGCCCGCGGCACCACACGAACTCGCCCGCGAGGACGTCGGCGGCGACGGCTTCGGCCAGCCTGGAGTCCGACACGTCCTGGGGCATCGGTGCCGCCGGGCGATCACGGCGGTTCTCGGTGGCCTTGGCCCAGCAGCGGGCGACGTCGTCACCGCCGCGTTCGGCGAGTCCGGCGGCCAGGTCGGCGCGGGTCGCGACAGCGGCCCTGGCCTGACCCAGGGTCAGACCCGCGTCCAGGCAGGCGCCGACCACGCGCATGGTGTCCCGGGAGCGGTCGCCGGTCACCTCGCCGAGGGCCCGCAGGACGCCCGTAGGCAGCGCCGCGGTGCCGAGGGTGGTGACGGCCGGGGCGACTGCGGCCAGGGGGGCGGCGGGGCGCGCAGGGGCGTCCAGGGCGGTCCGCAGCACCTGCGCCAGCAACTCGGGGGTCAGCGCGGGCCCGCTGCCCGGTTCTGTGATCCACCGCACCAGCTGGGGCGGGTCGCTCTTGTAGTTCAAGGTGCCCGGCAACCGAAGCACGTCGTTGTCGGAGACCTTCGCATCGCAGTCCCCGATCGTTGCGGCCAGGGCCCGGCACATGGCCTCGTGTTCGGCCGCGTCGAGGTCGCCGGCGACCGGGACGTAGACGTGCTCGTGCCCGGGAGTGCCGGAGGCGACGACGAAGATCCCGGGCAAGTTCTTGGGCACGATCAACGGCTCGGCGCCGTCCCGGTCGGCGTGGATCAGCCGACGGGACACGGCGTTGCCTTTGGTCCGGCGTTGCCCGGTCGGGGTGAGGTACGGCCTCGCGTACACGTCCACCCGGCCGGCGGCGAGCTCCTTCTCCAGTGTGTCGAGCAGCGCGTCGGCTTCGCTGGGCCAGGTGAAACCGACGCGGTCGACCCAGTCGCCCGGCCGGTACCTGTATCTGCCGGTGTCCCAGCACCCGTTGCGACCGAAGGACAGCAGGACGGTGCCGACGGTGTCGCCGTAGACGGCTTCGAGGTAGGCGGTCGCGGCGGCCCGGTCGAGTCCGGTCATCGGACCTCACCGCCGGTGAGCTGCACACGCATCTGCGCGCGCTGGTCGTCCTCTTCCGCCAGCACTGCCTCGAACGTGGACTTGTCCTGGCCGAGGGTGCGGTCCAACCGGAAGTAGTCCTCGACGAACTGCACGACTCCGGCATCCGCGGACGCCCAGTGCGGTGCCTGCAGGACCTTGCGGCCACGGTCGTAGAGGGGCGGGAACTCATTGTGGCGCCGCAGTGCGGCGGTGCGCGCGGACAGCGCCTTGTAGGTGGTCTGCGAGTTGGGGATCAGTTCTTCCGACACGAGTCGGTAGAACAGCTGACGAAGGGTCACGCTGATCTCGTAGGACAGGACGATGTTCGCGGCACGCTCGATGATCGGCGGCCAGGACAATTTCTGGGTCATCAGGACCCGCCCTCGTCGAGCACGGCCGGCACCAGCACGTAGCGGGAGCTGGTGACCGGGCAGCGGCGCTCGGCCGCGTCGGTGAACAGCAGCGCCGGCCCGGAGCGGTGGATGTGCAGCCGGGTGCAGTGCGGGCAGCGGGTTACCACGGCGATCCAGAACCGGCGTCCGGTGCAAGGCGGTGAGGCCATGGCCCAGGCGCGGGTTATCGTGGGCATGACGATGGCGCCGGCAGGCAACTCGTCCTCGACCCCGGTCGGCCCGCCCGCCGATCGGGGTCGCACCTTGTCAGGCAACATCGCTGCCACCGATCGAGCCCACGTTGCGCGGGGCGAGCAGGGCGCGCAGGTCCTGGATCTGACGGGGCGTCAAGGGTGGGGCGTCGGCGATCAGGGACCGCAGGTACTCCTGCGCCTTGGCGGCCTTGAGCTGCTGGCGGATCTCGGCGACGTCGGGGTGGTCCGTGCCTTTGTACCGGGTGGTGGCCCCGAGCTGGCCGAGCAGGGTCAGCAGATGGGCGTCACGGGTGGGGTGGGGAACTTTGGTAGCCATGAGGGGCTCCGGGGATACCGAAGGGAGCCGCCCTCAGAGGTGGCATCGCCTGACCGGACAGTGAATCCGCCCGCCGGTCAGCCGAGCTGGTGTGCCGATGCCGAGTGTACTCGCAGCCGACGTCAGATGCCGATATTGCTGACGTCGACTTCGGTGGCCCCGGTCGCGGCGACCTGGCGCCACTTGTCCTTCCATCCCCGGTTGCTGATGGTCGGGCGGCGCCGGCAGGACGGGCAGGTCAGGAACCAGCGGCCACCGGCATCCCACACCGCGTCGCCGGCGGGGTCCGGCGGGTAGGTCCAGCGCCCCTCCACGAGGACAGGGGCCAGGGCTGGGGGCTGGATCTGTCGCCCCACCGCGCCGGGGCGGTCCTCGTTCCTGGACAGGCCGCCGCTGATGTAGACGGCGTCGCCGTCCACGAGCACCGCGGTCAGCACCCGCAACTTGTGCTGCCCGCCGTCGGTACACACCACCCGGATGCGATGCTCGCTCACTCGCTGCTCACGTCCACCACTGTGACCCCGAGGTCGGCGGCACGGCGCCAACGGGCCTGCCAGCGTTCCGCCTCGACCACCAGGCGGTGCCCGCAGGCGCACTCGATCCACCAGGACGGGCCCGCGTCCGGGTAAGGGCCATCGGCGAGCGACCAGGCCCGGCCGATGCTCCCGCGGCTGATCTCCCGGGTCGTTCCGCCGCCGACGCCGTCGGGTTGGAACTCGGCCACGCCGAGCCCGTCGCTCACCCGCGCGTAACCCTCCTCCACGGCCACCGCACCGAGCTGCTGGGGCAGGTGAGTACCGGACCCGGTGCAGATGATCTGGATGTGGTGCTCGCTCACGGGCGCTGAGCTTTCCCGATCTCGATCCGGCTGGTGTCCACGCCCCGGTTGTCCCCGCGGTTGGCGGCCCGGTTCACCTTCACCGTCATCACCGCGCGGATCGCCTCCCGGCGGGCCGGTAGTGGCATCTCCTGGAACCGGAGCAGCACCTCCGCGGCGCCGCCCTCCAGGTCGAGCAGCCCGATCAGGGCCGCGGGTACCGCGGCGGCGGCGGCGCGGGCCTGGGCGGCGGCCAGGCGGGGCAGTAGTCCGGCCTCGACACGGGCCAGGCTGATCGCGGTCAGCTCCCCCTGCCCGGCCAGGTCCCGGAACTCCTCCAGCTGGGCCTCCAGGGCCTCCACCTCGCCCTGTGCACCGAGCCCGACCGGGTCCGCGGCGGCGAGGATCTCGGCGCAGTACCCGGGATCCGCCAACTTGGCCACCAAGTTCACGACCACGTGGTCATCGAGGACCTGCTGGCCGATGCTGACATGCACCGTGCCGCCGCCGCACCGGTAGGAAGCGGGCCGGCCTCGCTTGGCCGGGATGCCCGCCAGGGTCGCTCCGCACACCCCGCACCGGGCGAGGTAGGACAGCAGCCAGCGGGCCCGCCCCGGCCGGGTGGTCTTGCGGATCGGGTCATTGAGCCGCCGGGTCACCGCCCAGAACGTGGCCTCGTCCACCAGCGCGGGCCAGTTCCCGTCGAGTAGTTCCCCACCGGCCCGGCGCTTGGCGATGTAGAGCGGGCTCAGGGCGATGCGGCGCACGTTCTCCCTCGCCCACGGCGTGCCCTCGGTGGTGGACACGGCCCCGGCGGCGTTCAACGTGCGGGTCACCGCGACGATCGGCTCCCCGGCGTTGATTCTTCGGAAAATCTCGAGCACGACCGGGGCCTGGTCCGGGTGCGCGCGCTGGGCGATGAGTGCCTTCGTCGCCGGGTCATAGACCCGCTCGAACCCGAACGGCACCCGGCCGTGGGGGCGACCGGCGATCGCGTTGGCGGCCATCGAGCGCTTGATCCGCTCGCTAGCCTTCTCCGACTCATACCCGGAGTCGACGCCGTCCTCGGCGAGGGAACGCCAGTCGCGGGGCACGGTCGGATCGTAGGTGCGGTGGTGCGAGGTCACGTGGATCATCACCCCGCGCGAGCGACACGTCGCGATCAACGTCGCCCAGGCCACCAGCTCGCGGGACCCACGGCTCGGCTCCCACAGGACCAGGACGTCGATCTGATCGGCCTCGATCGCGGCGACGATCGACTCCCAGCCGGGCCGGGCCTTGCCGTTGGCGAACCGGCTCGCCGAGACGTCGTTGTCGGCCGCGGTGAGCGCCACGTCCCAGCCGTTCGCGTCGGTGGCGGCCCGGTTCCCGGCCTGCTGCTCGGCCACCGAGCGGGCGTCACCGCGCCGATCGGAGCTGACCCGGTCGTAGATCCCGGCGCGCAGGGGCTTGGCCTGGGTCTTCGCTGCTCGTGGGCTCATGGCCCCACCCTACGCCTCCGTAGGGGGTTAGCGTACGTTCTCCTGCCCGTGACACCACGCCGCCGGTCTCGTGCAGCCGGGGAAGACGCAGCCGATGTCGCGGGCCATCAGGGCGGCCCAGATCGCCGGGGTCATCGGGCGGGACTCGCGCC
>NZ_JACDFE010000235.1 GCF_013815995.1 Sporichthya sp. | reverse complement strand
GCGTCGGCGCGTGCGGGTATCCGCCTGGCGATGCCCGAGGCGCGCATCCGGCCTGCAGCCGTCCAGGTGTACCTGGCGGGCGGCGCGGCACCGAAGGGTGCTGCGGGACTCGCGACGGGTGCGGTCGCGGCGGCACTGCGGTCGGCGGCCGACCAGGCCGCGGGCGGTGACGCCGAGGTGCTGCCGATCCCCGGGGTGTCGTGGTCCAGCTTCAGCGCGACTTTGCCGGCGGGGGCCGCGATGCCGGCCGTCTACACCGATCCCGATCCTGGTCCCGCAAGTGACGGTCCGTCATGAGTCGCGCCGAACACCTGCCCCCGGCGTTCCCGGACCGGGCGCCGTGGGGGACCGCCGGGAAGCTGCGCGCCTGGCAGGAAGCCGCGTTGGAGTCTTACCATGCGCAGCCGGGCAAGGACTTCCTTGCTGTCGCGACCCCGGGCGCCGGCAAGACCACCTTCGCGCTTCGGGTCGCCGCGGACCTGTTGGAACGCAAGGTGATCCGGGCGATCACCGTGGTCGCGCCGACCGAGCACCTCAAGACCCAGTGGGCCGAGGCGGCCGAGCGGGCGGGCATTCGGATCGACGCCGGCTTCCGCAACGCCGACGGCAAGACCGCGCGCGGATTCAAGGGCGTCGCCGTCACCTACGCCGGCGTCGCCGCGCACCCGATCCTGCACCGCAATCGCACCGAGGTGCGCCCGACCCTGGTCATCCTCGACGAGGTGCACCACGCGGGTGACGCGAAGAGTTGGGGCGAGGCCGTCGCCGAGGCTTTCGCACCGGCGACGCGCCGTCTTGCGCTCACCGGGACCCCCTTTCGGTCCGACACCAACCCGATCCCGTTCGTCACCTACGCCCCGGGCCCGGACGGCATCGACCGCAGCGTGCCGGACTTCGTCTACGGCTACGGCGATGCGCTCTCCGACGCCGTCGTCCGTCCGGTGGTCTTCCTCGCCTATGCCGGGCAGATGCGCTGGCGCACCCGCGCCGGCGACGAACTCGCCGCCACCCTCGGCGAGCCGCTCACCGACGACCTGACCAACCAGGCCTGGCGCACCGCACTCGACGCCGGCGGGCAGTGGATGCCGGCCGTGCTGCGGGCGGCGGACAGGCGACTGACCGAGGTCCGCCGCCACGTTCCCGACGCCGGGGCGATGGTGATCGCCACCGACCAGACCGCGGCCCGGGCCTACGCCCGGCTGCTGCGGGACATGACCGGGACCGCACCGACCGTCGTGCTCTCCGACGACAAGGGCGCCAGCGCCCGGATCACGGAGTTCTCGAACAGCGAGGACCGCTGGCTGGTCGCGGTGCGGATGGTCTCCGAAGGCGTCGACATCCCGCGCCTGACCGTCGGGGTGTACGCGACCAACGCCTCTACCCCGCTGTTCTTCGCCCAGGCGGTCGGCCGGTTCGTCCGAGCCCGCCGCCGCGGTGAGATCGCCTCGGTTTTCCTGCCCACCGTCGCTCCGCTGCTGGGGCACGCCGCCGAACTGGAACTGACGCGGGATCACGTCCTGGGCAAGCCCGTCACCGCCGAGGACGGAGATCTGTTCGGGCCGGAGGACGACCTGTTGGCCGCGGCCAACCGCGAGCAGGACGGCGCCGACCTCTCGATGGGCGAGTGGCAGGCCCTGGAGTCCGAGGCGAACTTCGACCGGGTGATGTTCGGCGGCGCCGAATTCGGCCTCCCGGCTGCGCCCGGCAGTCGGGAGGAACAGGAATACCTCGGGCTGCCCGGCCTGCTCGACGCCGACCAGGTCGCGGTCGTGCTGCGCAAGCGGCAGGCCGACCAGCTCAAGGCCGCGTCCCGCCGGGCCCGACGCGAAGGCTCCGTGGTCCAGCCGCCGGCGGCCGCTCGCCCCGTGGTCACCTCCGCCGAACGCTCCGCGCTACGCCGGGAACTGCACACGCTGGTCGGGGCCTGGCACCACCGCAGCGGGGCCGGTCACGGCTCCATCCACGCCGAGCTGCGCCGGGTCTGCGGCGGGCCGACCACCGCCCAGGCCAGCGTCGACGACCTGAAGCGCCGCATCGACACCGTCCGCCGTTGGGCCACCGCCGGCAAGCCCAGCTAGCCGCCCTGTCAGATCGGGCACTCTGCTCGCGTTGCCGGGCTATCGAGGCGTCGCGATGGCCCGACCACGCCGCCAGAGTCGCGGCATTCGGGTGCCGCGTGACGTACAAGGCTGAACCGGTGCAGATCTGGCGAGCGGGTGGCCCCACCTAAGGATCGGCCTACTCTGGTCGCATTGCCGGGCTATCGGGGCGTCGCGATAGCCCGACCACGCCGCCAGAGTCGCGGTTAGCGCCGCCCGGCGTTGCGCAGGAGCGGCAGGGTGCGCAGCGGGATCTGGGTGGCGAGGGCGATCGTCGTCGAGCTGCGGTTGATCGAGGGGTCGGCGACGACGAGGTCGAGGACTCGTTGCAGGTCGGCGTTGGAGCGGGCGACGACCCGGCACATCATGTCCGCGGCCCCGGAGATGGTGTGTGCCTCCAGTACCTCGGGGATGGTCGCCAGGTGCGCCGCGACGGCGTCGTGGCCGTGGCCCTGCACGATCTCCAGCGTCACGAACGCGGTGACGGCGTAGCCGAGCGCGCGGGGATCCAGGTCGGGGCCGAAGCCGGTGATCACGCCGTCGCGTTCGAGCCGCTCGAGGCGGGCCTGGACGGTGCCGCGCGCAACGCCCAGCCGGCGGGAGGCCTCGAGCACGCCGATCCGCGGCTCGACGGCGAACAGGTCGACGAGCCGGACGTCGAGGTCGTCGACGCTCATCGAGTCACCGCAGCGGACTTCGTCCTCGCGGGGACCGATTCGGTGTTTGCCATGAGCTCGCTGCGCTCGCTCATCGAGTCACCGCAGCGGACTTCGTCCTCGCGGGGACCGATTCGGTGTTTGCCATGAGCTCGCTGCGCTCGCTCATCCGTCCTCGCAATCTGCGCAGATCAAAAGTCGGCCGGATACCAGGACTGTACAACTTGCGCAGCAATTCGCGGACCGATTGCGCAACCTGAGCGCTGGTCTCATTCTTGGGGGACCGATTCAGCCAGGAAGGCCGCCGTGACCGAGACCGTCGCGATCCCCGCTCAGCAGCAGGCCCCCGCGCCCGCGGGCCAGTTCCCCCTCCTGGGCCTGGACCACCTGCGCTTCGAGGTCGGCAACGCCCGCCAGGCGGCGCACTACTACTCGACGGCCTTCGGCATGACCTGCGTCGCCTACCGCGGGCCCGAGCAGGGCTACCGGGACGCCTGCGAGTACGTCATGGTCTCCGGCGACGCACGGTTCGTTCTGGCCGGCCCGGTCCGGCCGGGCACCGACCTCGCCGAGCACGTCGCCAAGCACGGCGACGGCGTGCGCGACATCGCGCTTGAGGTGGCCGAGGTCGGCTCTGCCTACGTGATGGCCTGCGCGCGCGGCGCGAAGGGTCTCACCCCGCCGACCACCATCAGCGACGAGCACGGCTCGGTCACCTACGCCGTTATCGCGGCTTACGGCGACACCCGCCACACCCTGATCGACCGCCGCAACTATCGGGGCGTGTTCCTGCCCGGGTTCGTCGAGCGCGCGCCGATCGTGGCGCCAGGCGCACCCAGTTCGAGAAAGCACTGCGTGGCCGGCATCGACCACGTTGTCGGCAACGTCGAGCTCGGCCGGATGGACGAGTGGGTCGGCTTCTACAACCGCGTCATGGGCTTCACCAACATGGCCGAGTTCGTCGGTGAGGACATCGCCACCGAGTACTCCGCGCTGATGAGCAAGGTGGTCGCCGACGGCACCCGCAAGGTGAAGTTCCCGCTCAACGAGCCGGCTGCGGGCAAGAAGCGTTCGCAGATCGACGAGTACCTGGACTTCTACGGCGGCCCGGGCGTCCAGCACATCGCGCTCACGGTCGACGACATCCTGGCCGCCGTCGACGCGATGCGCGCGCAGGGCGTGGAGTTCCTGGTCACCCCGTCCAGCTACTACGACGACCCCGAGCTGCGCGCCCGGATCGGCGAGGTGCGGGTGGACGTCGAGGAGCTCAAGGCCCGGGGCATCCTGGTCGACCGTGACGAGGACGGCTACCTGCTGCAGGTCTTCACCCGGCCGGTGCAGGACCGCCCGACGGTCTTCTTCGAGCTGATCGAGCGCCACGGCGCCACCGGCTTCGGCAAGGGCAACTTCAAGGCCCTCTTCGAGGCGATCGAGCGCGAGCAGGAGCTCCGAGGAAATCTCTAGATAGCCTCACCGGGTGGCGCGCGACGGACGGGACGAGCGCGCCGGGAAAGTGTTGACGACCGGCCTGGTGGCCGCGTGCCTCGGCTACTTCATGGTCATCCTCGACACGACGATCGTGAACGTGGCGCTGCCGCCGATCCGCGAGGACCTCGACACCGACCTGACCGGTCTGCAGTGGGTGGTGGACAGTTACCTGGTCGTGCTGGCCACGGGCATCCTGTCCGGCGGTGCGCTCTCCGACCGGTACTCCGCGCGCGCGGTGTTCCGGGTCGGGGTGGCGCTGTTCACCCTGGCCTCGGTGGCGTGTGGTCTGGCCCCGACGACGGGGGTGCTGATCGGCGCCCGGGCCGCCCAGGGCGCCGCCGCGGCGTTGTGCGTGCCGGCCTCGTTGGCGCTGGTGCGGTCCGGCTACGACGATCCGGTGCTGCGGCGCAAAGCGGTCGCGATGTGGGGCGTGATCTCCGGGGTCGCCGCGGCGGCCGGTCCGGTCGCCGGCGGGCTCGGTGTGGCCGCGGTGTCGTGGCGCTCGGTGTTCTTCGCCAACCTGCCGATCGGGCTGTTGGTCCTCTTCCTGACGACCCGTCATGTTCCACGCGGGCAGGGGGTGCCGCGCCGGTTCGACGGCGCCGGCCAGCTGCTCGCCGTGCTCACCCTGGCGGCCCTCGCCGTCGCGTTGATCGAGGGTGCGCACTCCGGCCTCGACCCGATGGTCTGTGCCGCGGCTGCGGTCTTCGCCATCGGAGCCACCACGTTCGCCATGGTGGAGCGGCGGGTGGACGAGCCCATGCTGCCGCTCGGGCTGTTCCGCGAGCCCGCGTTCGCCAGCGGCGCGGTGATCGGCGTGCTGATCAACTTCGCCTTCTACGGCGAGCTGTTCGTCATCAACCTCTACTTCCAGGACGTCCGCGACGCCGGCGCGCTCGAGGCGGGCCTGGCCGTGCTGCCGCAGCTGGGCGCGATCGTCGTCGGCTCCACCATCGCGGCCCGGCGCAGCGGTCGTGCCTCCGGCCCGCAGCTGACGGGGCTGATCGGACTGTGGTGCTGCGGCACCGGCACCGCCGCGCTGTTGATCGCGGACGAGTCGATCGCCTACTGGTGGCTGGTGTTGCCGATGGCCGCGGCCGGCCTCGGCATGGGGATGATCACGCCGGCCGTCACCGCCGCGACCACGGAGGCGGCGCCCGCGCACCACGGCGGCGTGGCCTCCGGCGTCATCAACGCCTCCCGCCAGACCGGCAGCGTGATCGGCATCGCCGTGCTGGGTGGCCTCGCGGGCGGCGGCTCGGATCCCGTTCTCGGCATCCGCTACGCGGTCGGGACCGCGGCGATTGCATTCTTCGCCGCCGTGATCCTGGCCGCGCTCTACCTGGGCCGGGTCGCGCTGCACCCCAAGCCGCTGATGCCCATGCCCCGCGAACCATTGGGAGTCACGCGACGACCGAACTAAGCGAGGACGGAGACCGTGCTCCCGGTCTCGTGCTTGCGCACGTGCAGCTGGGTCGGGATGCGCTGGCGCAGCTCGGCGACGTGGCTGACCACGCCGACGATGCGCCCGCCCTCGCGCAGGCCGTCGAGGACGTCCATCACCTCGTCGAGGGTGTCGGAGTCCAGGCTGCCGAACCCCTCGTCGACGAACAGCGATTCCAGCCGGGCGCCGCCGGCCTCGGCGCAGACCACGTCGGCCAGGCCGAGGGCCAGGGCGAGGCTGGCGAGGAAGGTCTCGCCGCCGGAGAGCGTGGCGGTGTCCCGGTCCACCCCGGTCCAGCTGTCCCGGGCGAGCAGGCCCAGCCCGGCCCGGCGGCGGCCGTCGCGCCCGGCGTCGGTGTGCACCAGGCAGTAGCGGCCCTGGGTCATCCGCAGCAGCCGCTCGCTGGCGACCTCGGCGACCTCCTCCAGCCGGGCCGCGAGCACGAACGCCGAGAGCGTCATCCGACGCGTGTTCTGCCCCTGCCCGGCCACAAGCTCGGCCAGCGCCTTGATCTGGTCGGCCTCGGCGGTCAACCGCGGCAGCGCGGTGAGGTCGTCGGTCAGCGCCGGGACCAGGGTGCCGAGCTGAGCCACCCGGCTGCGGGCTCCGGCCAGCGCGAGCACCGCGTTCTGGTGCTCCGTCGTGGTGCGCTCGACGGCCGCGGTCGCGGTGGCGAGGTCGGCCGGCGGCATGGTCGGGACGTCGAGCTCGGGGTCGGACAGCACCGCCGCGAGCCCGTCGACCGCGGCTCGGTGCAACCGGACGGTCTCGGCGGAGTGGGTGCGCCACTGCGCTTCCCGGATCGCGGTGGCGGCCGCTTCGCAGTCGGGAAAGCCGGCCGCGTCAGCGGCGGTGACGGCGGCGCGGATCGCTTCGGTACGGGCGAGAGCGGCGCGGTCGAGGGCCTCGCGGGCCTGGGCCGCGGCGGTGCGCGCGGCCGCGCCCTCGACAGCCGCGGCGATCGCGCTCGTCAGGTTGTCCGCGCCTTCCAGGCGTTCGGTCAGGGTGGCCCGGTGCCGGGCGGCGCGCCCGTCGGCCGCGACGGCGTCCCGTTCGGCGGCGGCGCGGGCATCCTCGGCCTTGGTCCGGATCTGCGCCAGATCGGCGATCGCGGCGTCGGCGGCTGCGACCTCGGTGTCCAGCGCGGTCACGGTCCCGGCCAGGGCGGCCAGTTCGTCGCGGCGGGCAACGGCCTTGCGGGCCCGCATGCTGAGTTCGTC
>NZ_JACDFE010000234.1 GCF_013815995.1 Sporichthya sp. | reverse complement strand
GCTGGTGGCCGCTGCGCTCGCCGCGGCGGGGTCGCCCCGGCTGCGGCCCGGGGTGCCTCTGCCGGTTGCCGCGCCGGTCCTTCAGGAGTAGCGCTCATCACTGGGCGCGCCTCCACGGCTTTGCCTGCGCCAGCGGCCAGACTCGTGATCGACCTCAGGTGCCATCGGCAGCAGGAGGACTTCGGTCATGCAGGATCTTCGTCTTGTCGCAGCTAACGAGGGCGGCACTCATCTGGTGCTGCGCTCGCCCGACGGCGACAAGTTCGTGGTTCCCATCGACGAACGCCTGCGTGCCGCTATCCGTGGAGACAAGACCTTGCTCTCACAGCTCGACGTCGGTGACGGCCAGTTGCGCCCGAAGGAGATCCAGGCCCGGATCCGCTCCGGCGAGTCCGCCGAGCAGGTGGCCCGGGCCGCCGGGATCCACGTCGACCGGGTCCGCCGGTTCGAGGGCCCCGTGCTGGCCGAGCGCGAACACATGGCGCAGATGTCGCAGCGCGCCGCGGTCCGCCGCCCGGGCCAGGCCGAGCTCCGGCCGAACACTCTGGGCGAGTCGCTGCCGCCCCAGCTCGCCGAGCTCGGGCTGACCGTGGCGGAGCTGTCCTGGGACTCCTGGCGTCGCGACGACAACCGCTGGGTGGTCCAGGTCGAGTACCCGCACGACGGGCTGACCCAGCAGGCCACGTTCCTGTTCGACCCGCGCGCCCGCACGGCGGTCGCCGAGAACGAGCAGGCCCGGTTCCTGACCGGAGAGCTGGACGAGCACCCCGCCCGGGCTCCGTTCAAGCCCAGGATCGCCACGGCGTTGCCGATGGTGTCGCAGAGCGAGTCCGACCTCGACGAGACGGACGAGGACGACGATGAGATCCAGCCGTCCGCGCTGGTCCGTCGTCCGGACCCGACCATGAGCCGCCGCCCGGTGGACGTGGTGGCCCGCCGCCCCGGGGCGGTCCCGGCTCCGTCCTCGGCGCCGCGTCCCGCGACCCTGGTGGCCCCGCCGGCGCCCGCGCCGATGGTGGTGCCGCCGATGCCGTCCGCCGCTCCCCCGATGCCGGTTCCCGCCGTCGCGCAGGCCTCGGTACCCGAACCGGCACCGCGCCGCGTCGTGATCGACACCCCGACGTTGCCGATGGAGGCACCCGTCCCGGTCGAGACCGAACAGGCCATGCCGGTGCGGCGCACTGGAACCCACGACGCCAGCGCCGACGAGGTGCGCCAGGCGACCCCGTCGCCCTCTCCGTCGAGGGCCTCGGGCCGCCGACGCGCGTCGGTGCCCAGCTGGGACGACATCCTGATCGGGACCCGCCCCAAGGACTGACGTCCCTGCGAGCCCCACAGCCGTACCCTTAGTCTGAACACGCCGTCCAGTTGGTCGGGCCTGACGAGGGGACGGCCGATGGGTCCGTACGTCGAGGGCTGGCTGAGGAAGGGGTCGCCGCGGCGGCGCTGGCGATCTGGGCGGTCTTCTTCGGGCTCTACGCGCTGGCGTTCCTGTGCTTCCAGTACCAGGCCTTCGCCCCGAACTTCTCACCGCTGAAGAGCGCGCTCGGGATGATCCCGCTGGCGGTGTTGATGATCCCGCTCGCGGTGGCCGGGCCCGGTCTCGCCCGCCGTTACGGAGTCCGGCCGGTCGTGGCGTGCTCGCTGCTGATGGGCGGGCTGGGCGCCGCGATCGCCGGCGTCCTGGGACCGAGCCAGGGCTACTGGGGCCTGGCGGTCGGGTTCTTCATCTTCGGCGGCATCGGCCTCGGCGGCGCGCCGGTCACCGAGGCCATCACCCAGCGCCTGCCCGCGGCCAAGCAGGGCGTCGCGTCGGCGGTGAACAACCTGACCCGTGAGCTCGGTGCGGTCTTCGGCGTCGCGGTCACCGGCACGGCCTTCAACATGGGCTACCGGCACGAGATCTCGGCCGCACTGGACCCGGCCACCGACCCACTCTCGGAGCTCGCGCGGGAGTCCCCCGCAGCCGGGCTGGCGGTGGTGCCGCAGGCCGGACCGGAGGCGCCGCGCTACTTGCAGGCGGTCCTCGACGGCGTCGACACCGCCTGGCTGGCCGCGATGGGAACCGTCGCCGCGTTCTTCGCCCTGGCCGGGATCGTCTTCGTGCGGGCTTTCGGCGCGGGCCCGGGCGCGTCGCAGGACTCTGAGCCGAGCTCGACGGCGAGCATGACCCAGGCGACGTAGCCGGAAGTACGCCGATATTGCACAATCGCCCTCGGCGTATGTAGCACGTCGCGATCGGGGGGCTCATGGCGCGCGTTTTCCGACGCAGCGTCAGCATCGTGCTCGTGCTGTTCATCGCGGCGATGTTCACCGGCGCAGCGCCGGCACGCGCGCACGACTTCGCCAACGTCGTCTACGTCGACCTGACGGCGCCCGAGCGCGGTCACGTCCGCGCCGAGCTGTTGCTGGACTCGTACCTTCTCGTCGTCTCCGCGACGGATTACACCGAGGACCTCGAGCTCGGTCGGGCCGGAAACGACGCGCAGTCCAACCAGGACGCCGCGGCTCAGGCCGCGGCCCTGGATGCCCACGCCGATTCCGTGCTCGCCTACGTGATCGGTCACTTCGCCATCACGGCGCAGGGCCGGCCCTGCCAGCCGGTACGGGACGGCCCCATCACCGCCGAGCGTCGCGACGACCAGCCTTACGTCGCCTTGGTCCTCGACTACGACTGCCCGGACGCGGACGCGGACGCGCACGAGGTGCGCAGCGACCTGTTCCCGGACTCGGAGAACTACACCACCGACACCAAGACGATCGTCACCTTCGACCTCGATCTCAACGACGGCACCGCGATCCTCGACAGCGAGCACCGTTCCTTCAGCACCCACCAGTCGTGGCCCGAATGGTTCTGGTCGTGGTTCCGCGTCGGAGCCGAACACCTCCTGTACGGACTGGACCACATCCTGTTCCTGGTGGCCCTGATCATCGGGTCCCGCCGGCCGCGGGAGATCGTCCTGACGGCGACGACGTTCACGGTCGCGCACTCGGTGACGTTCATCCTCGCCGCGCTCGGGGTGGTGGAGGTCCCGGGCGGGCTCGTCGAACCGGTCATCGCCCTCTCGATCGCGGTCGTGGCCGGTTGGCACCTGTGGCGCAGCTGGCGCCGCGGGCCGGGCGCCGCGCTGGACAGTGAGCTGACAGGTGGTGGGCACTTCGGGCTGGACCGGCCCGGTTGGTCCCGACTCGGCGTGGTCTTCTGCTTCGGCCTCGTGCACGGCCTCGGCTTCGCCGGGGCCCTGGGAATCGACGAGCCCCTGTCCTGGAGGCTGATGTCCTCGCTGCTCGTGTTCAACCTCGGCATCGAGGCGGTCCAGCTCGGCGTCATCGCCGCCATCTTCCCGGCGCTCCTTCTGCTGCGCCGCTACGCACCGAGGACGGCGTTCTGGGCGTCGGCGCTCGTCTCCACGGGGGTAGCCGCCATCGCGCTCGTCTGGTTCGTGGAGCGCGCCTTCGGCGGGTGAGGACTTCCACCCGGACGGAGCAGTTAACGCCACAGGGCCCGATCACCCCGGCGGAGTGATCGGGCCCTGGGCCACGCGTCAGGGCGTGGAGGTGCTGCTCGGCGCCCCCGAAGAGGTCGACTTCGGGGTCGACGCGGGCGTCGAGGACGTCGTGCTCGAGGGGTTCGGCGACGACGTCGACCCGCTCGACGAGCCGGAGCTGCCCGTTGCGCCGTCCGGGTCGTATTCGTTGCCCTTGTCGGCCCACTTCTCGCCGAGCTTCACGGACGAGGTCGACGGGTAGGAAATTTTTTCCGGGTCACCGTCGGACGTGTACGGCGTCCACTTGCCCTGCTCGAGCAGGTTCAGCCAGTAGGTCGAGTCGGTGTCGACCGGCTTGGACTTCGGGCCGGAGCGGATCCGCGCGATCGCGTACGGGTCGAAGTCGACGTTGAAGGGCGACTTGGCCGGGTTGGACCCCACCAGCAGCGCGCCGTCGATCTCGTACGACTTGCCCTCGTAGGAGCCGCCGCGGATCAGCGACTTGTTCGTCGGCGAGATGCCGAACGGCAGCGAGATCGTGTTCACCACCGCGTCGGGCGCCGCCGCCTTGATGTCCTCGGAGTTGAGGGTGAGTTCCTTCTGGATCGTGGCGTCGGAGCTCTGCTTCAGGTTGATGTGGTTGACGGTGTGGAGGCCGACCTCGTAGCCGTTCTCCACCAGCCACGGCACGGCCTTCGGGTCGTTGAAGGGCGATCCGTTGACGTAGAAGCTCGCCGTCGCGCGGAAATCGGGATTCGCGGTCTCAAATGCCTCGAGAATGCCCACCGCGGAGTCCGCCGTCGGCTTTCCGTCGGCCCCGATCTGAATCTGCTGCGGCGACGAATCGTCGAAAGTCAGGACAACCGGGTGCTTTCCGGCCGGGACGTCGATGTCGCCCGCGACCAGCTCCTGCACGGTGATCGGGACGAAGTCCGCCTCGTGCATCCGCTCGAGCTCGGCCTTGAACTCGGTCGGCGTCTGGTCGTACTCGCCCTTCGCCTCGGGCTTGACCACGTGGTACATCATCACCGGCACGAGGGCGAGCTCGTTCGCCTTGACCGAGGCCGGGTCCACATCCGTCGCCGGAGCGGACGCCGTGGCCGACGGCGTCGACGAGGCACTCCCCTCGGCGGACGGGGCCGGGCTGTCCGTAGCCGTCGGATCGTCGTCGTCCCCGGCGCACCCGGAAAGCAACAATCCGGTAACCAGGGCCACTGCCACTATATCGCGTGGGCGCATTTCCCCCCCAAAGTCCGTTGGTACTGCCACTCTGATCTCAGTGATCGCAGTGATCTTGCGATCTAGCAGTTGATCATTAATGGTGATCATGACGTACCTGTGCGGACGCGGGTGGGGAATCAGCGCCACGCACAGGCGACAACTCGGTAAAGGTGGATGGGGACTATGACTGAGGGCATGCCGCCCGCCCCGTGGGGGGACTCTGGCGACGCCGGCAACGTGCCGCCGGTCGTCAAGAAGAAGCGCAAGACCGGTCGCAACGTGGCCATCGTCGGCGGTGTTGCGGCGCTACTCCTCGTGGTGGGTGCCGCGGCGTTCCCGCTGACCGCCGGCTCGGTCGAACTGGCCGCGAACAAGGAGCTCGGCTCCGCGCTCAACGCCGACGGCGTCAAGGACCTGGCGTTCACCGTGACCGGGGCGAAGATGTCCGAGGTCACCCTGAAGCTGGACGGCAAGGAGGTGCAGGGCTCGGAGGAGGGCGGGAACATCGTTTTCAAGCCGTCCGACCTCGCCGAGGGCAAGCACACCTTCTCCGCCTCCAAGTCCGGCAGCCTGGGCCGTACCGCCAGCGCCACCGAGGACTTCGTCATCGACACCGCCGCTCCGGTGCTGACCATCGACAAGCCCGCCGAGGACAAGCCGGCTGCGGCCGACGCGCCCTACAAGCTGACCGGCAAGGTCGAGGGCGCCAAGGAGTTCAAGGTCGACGACAAGGTCGTCGAGATCGGCAAGGACGGCACCTTCTCCGTCGACTACGAGAAGACCCCGGCCTCCATCCGCGTCTGGGCGGTCGACGAGGCCGGCAACGTGGTCGAGCAGACCGTCTCGTCCAACCTGCGACACGCGGGTATGCGCTCCGTGCACATGACGGCGCTGGCCTGGGCCTACAAGCCGCTGAAGGACCCGATCATTCAGCTGCTCAAGGACAAGAAGATCGACAACATCCAGCTGGACATCAAGGACGAGGACGGCATCATCGGGTACGACTCCGAGGTGCCGCTCGCGGACGAGGCCGGGGCCTCCAAGGCCACCTACAACCTCGCCGAGGCCGTCAAGGAGATCCACGACCTCGGCGGCACGGTCGTCGGCCGCATCGTCGCCTTCCGCGACCCGAAGCTGGCGAAGTGGGCGCTGTCCGAGGGCAAGACGGACATGGTCATCCAGGACCGATCGGGCAACGCGTACAACGCCGGCTCCTACGGCGCCGCGTCGTTCACCAACTTCGGCAACGCCGAGGTCCGCCAGTACAACATCGACCTCGCCGTCGAGGCGGCCAAGGCCGGCATGGACGACATCATGTACGACTACATCCGTCGTCCCGAGGCGAACCAGAGCCAGGGCGGACTGGAGGGGCAGCGGTTCCCCGGCCTGGAGAAGTCCTCCATTGCGGGCGTCACCGACGCGGAGATGGGCATCGTCGACTTCGTGGACCAGGCCTCCGAGCCGATCCACGAGGCCGGCGCGGGCGTCGGCGCGGCGGTCTTCGGCATCTCGAGCTTCACGCCGGTCTCGGTCGCGCAGAACATCCCGCTGATGGCCAAGCACCTGGACTTCATCAACCCGATGGTCTACCCGTCGCACTGGGGCCCGGGTGAGTTCAGCGTCGCCAAGCCGAACAGCCAGCCGTACGACATCGTCAAGCGGTCGCTGCAGGACTTCAACCGTCAGGTGCTCGGCACCGACTGCGTGATCATCCCCTGGCTGCAGGACTTCTCGCTGGGCGTGAGCTACGGCGCGGCCGAGGTGCGCGACCAGATCCGGGCCACCAAGGATGTCGGCATCAACAGCTGGATCCTGTGGAACGCGACGGCGAAGTACACCGCCTCCGCGCTCGAGGTGAAGGACGCTGCGTCCGACGCCGAGGGCGAGCTGCTCTACTCGATCAACAAGCCGGGCAACAACTCCGAGGGCACCACGGACGCGGAGAAGGCCAAGCTGTTCATCGACGCCTACTACGAGGCGAAGCGCAGCGGCACCACCTTCGTCGACCCGACCCAGGCTTCGGCCTCGGACAGCGCCAGCTCCGACACCACGGACGACGCTGCCGGCTCGGACGACGCGGACAGCTCGGACGACACCAGCTCCACCCCGGCGCCGACCACGGCCTCGACCCCGGCGGCGACGCCGAAGTCGACCTCGACGCCGTAGTACCGAACTAGCTCGACCGGAGCCCCGGCCCTCTTCGGAGG
>NZ_JACDFE010000033.1 GCF_013815995.1 Sporichthya sp. | reverse complement strand
ACCTCGACGAGTACGCGTTCCGCTTCAACCGGCGCAACTCCAGTGCCCGCGGCATGCTCTTCTACCGCCTGCTCCAGCAGGCCGTCGCCACCGATCCACACCCGCTGAACGAACTGATCGTCAGATACCAGTCCCGATAAGGATCACTGCACTCAAGCAGATATGCAGAACATATGTTCGAAGTGTAGCCGAGGGGACCTACGTTCCGCAATAGCCAACGAGGTCTGTGGACCATGTTTTGTCTGATGGCGTGAGACCCTGACTGACCGTCAGGTGAGGCCACCACTCTTCGACAGAATCTGCACCCGCTCGCAACGCATCGCGGGGGCATGATGGGTTCGTGGTGTTCCCGTCGCCGTACCGCCGGGCCAAGCCGGCAGGTCCGTTGTCTCCGGAGCAGCGTCGTGGGCATCGTCAAGCACAGCGTTATCTGGGGCTTGCTGACCACGCTCGCCATCTGCCTGATCCTGTCGTGCTGATCGTGTTCACCGGTTCTCTCGTCCTCGGGTGCAGCTCGTTTCGTGAGGCCCGGCGGACCCGACGGTCGTACCCGGCGCGGATACGGTCGTTCCATGCCGACGCCACCTGACGATCCCGAGTTCTTCGAGACCCCGGCCGCGCTCGAGGCATGGCTGGAGAAGCACGCCGGACGCGCCGACGAGGTCTGGGTCCGGATGGCGAAGAAGTCCTCGGGCATCGCGTCTGTCGACTGGGCCGGCGCGGTCGAGTGCGTGTTGTGCTTCGGCTGGATCGACGGCGTCATGCGCCGCATCGACGATCAGTTCCACGTGCAGCGCTTCACTCCGCGCCGCCCGCGCAGCAACTGGTCGAAGGTGAACTGCGGCAAGGTCGAGAAGCTCATCGCTGAGGGCCGGATGCGCCCGCGGGGGATGGCCGAGGTCGAGAAGGCCAAGGCGGATGGCCGCTGGGCCGCGGCGTACGACGGCCCCGCCACCGCCACCATCCCCGACGACCTCGCCGCCGCACTGAAGGCCGCCGGGGTGCGCAAGGTGTTCGACGCCCTCGACGGCCAGAACCGCTACGCCGTCCTGCACCGCGTGCAGACCAAGAAGACCCCCGCGGGCCGGGCCAAGTGCATTGCCGCGATGGTCGAGTTGCTCACCTCGGGCGGTAAGCCGTACCCGTGACACGGTGCCGTCGTCGGCCAATGCGCGGACCGTCCGCTTCGGCGAGCACCCGCGGTCCACCTTCCCGAACCATTTGGCGTGTCACGCCTAATGGTTCGGGGCGCCGGGGGAACGGGCGAGCTGCAGATCAGATCCGCGCGGTCAGCCCGGCCCGCACCGACGGCCAGTCTTCGATCACCACGGAGTACACGACGGTGTCGCGGAAGGTGCCGTCCTCGCGTTTGGTCTCGCGGCGCAGGACGCCCTCGCGGACCGCCCCGAGCTTGGCGATCGCCGCCTGCGAGCGGGTGTTCAGCGCGTCGGTCTGAATCTTCACCCGCCCGTAGCCACAGTCCTCGAAGCAGTGCGTGAGCAGCAGCAGCTTGGCCTCCGGGTTGACCACGCTCCCCCACCAGCGCGACCCGTACAGGGTGGAGCCGAGGTGGATGCGCTCGTTGGCGAGGTCCGCCTCCAGCAGCGACGACGTCCCGACCAGCGTGCCGGCCTCGCCGAGCTCGCCGTCCGCGACCAGCCGGATCGCATACGCCGTCCGCCCGTTGCCCCGCCCGTCCGCCTGCCCGTGCCCGCCGAGGAACCGCTCGCGCACCAGCGCCCTGGCGTCCGCGAGCGAACTGGGGCGGCGGTGCATCACGTACCCCGCCGCATAGATCGCCGGATCGTCGAGCAGCGCGTACATCTCGTCGATGTCGTCGCGCGTGAACGGATCCAGCCGCACTTGCCGCCCGATCAGCGGCGCGCCCGACGGCAGCTCCGGCACGAACTTCTCCCTCGACCAGCAGTGGACTACGGAATGCGCGGCGGAGTCAGGACTTCGAACCCCGACCCCAGTTCAGCGCGGAGGCGTTCGACGAGCTCATCACGCCGGGCCTCGAACTCGTGGGCGACCTCGCTCCACGAGGTGTACCCAGCCGCGCGCCGGGCGGCCTCCCTTCGCTTCTGAGCCGCGTAGACCTGGTGCTCGATCCGCTCGACCCAGACGCCGACCCGGCGCGGGGTCTCCGATCGCTCCGGTTCCGGTTCCATCCCGACAACGGCATCGTCCAGGTCCTGGTGCCAGGCGATCAGGTCGGACGCGAGCTCGCCCGAGCAACCCAGGAGCTCGCCCGACACTGGCACTCCCCGCTCCCACACGGGTAGCGAGACGTGCTCGCCGGGATACACCTCGAGCACCCCGGTCGCCCGCGTCCGGCCACCGCGGTTTCGGTACGACGTAGTCGCCAAGCCCGTGCCCACCGCCCCAGCCGAATCGGCTGTTCGTACAGATCCACTCGTCGAGCTCGCTCGCCAGGCGCTCCGCCTCGTCAACCACGTCAGAGCGCCAGAATATCGCCTTCCCGATGGGGTGCTCGAACCGCGACTCGCCACCGTCCGCGGAGAGCGCGAGCCAGGCCCGGCGGTGGTCGCTGTCGGCCCAGGTGCCTTCCCAGCCCGCCGGCATCCCGAAGCCGAGCAACACCAGCGTCAACTCGCCCTGGGCGTGTACCGCCGCCAGGACCGGGTCGACGACGCGTCGCCGTATCTCCGCGACGTCGTTGCCGTCGAGATCGCCCGCCACGCCCCCGAGGATCGCACGCGGCGTCGAGTTCTACGACCGGCACTCAGGCGACGGTGCAGATCACCGCGTGATGGGTGACGCCGTCGCCCCTCTTCCTACCGCGAAGGCTGGTGATCAAGGTTGAAACGGATGGGACGACCCGCGCGGCGTGTCGCACCCCACCAGTCACAACCCTGATCCCTAGCCGACGTCCCGCGTTCAGGCGATGGTGCACAGCACCGCGTGGTGGGTGACGCCGTCCCCGACCGCCACGGCAAGACCGGTGATGATGCCTGCCCGGTGCGCGCGGACCGGGTTCTCCATCTTCATCGCCTCACACACCGCAATGAGGTCCCCGACCTCGACGGTGTCACCGTCCTTGACCGCAACCGCCACGATCGTGCCCTGCATCGGGGCGAGCACGGCGGGCCCGGTGTCGGCGGTGCCGGCCTGGGTGCGCAGGGAGGCGGACTCGACGCGGATCGTGTCGGCACGTTCTCCGAGGACCGAGAGGCCGGGCACCGGAACCGGCATCACCCGGCGGCCGATCCGTACCATCACCGAGCCGGAGTCGACGACTGCCGCTTCACCGGCGTCGAAGTCGTTCTCGACCCAGCGGTTGTGCACCCGGAACGGCTCGGTCGCGAAGTCGAGGTGACGGACGATCAGACGGTAGGCACCGAGCGGTGTGGGGACGCCCTCGATCGAGGTCTCCTCCAGCACCCGGCCGGCCCGGCGCAGGGTGGCCGCACGGTCCGGGCCGCTGACGATCAGCTTGGCGAACATCGAGTCGTAGCGGCCCTCGACGGGGTCGCCCGCTTCGAGGCCGGCATCCAGGCGCACCCCGGGCCCGGTCGGCACGGACAGCGCCGTGACCGTGCCGGGCGCGGGCAGAAAGCCCTGCGCCGGGTCCTCGGCGACGAGCCGGAACTCGATGGCGTGCCCGTGAGAGGGAACGTCGTCCTCGGACAGCAGGCGGGCGCCGGCGGCCAGCCGGAACTGCTCGGCCACCAGGTCCACCCCGGTCGTCTCCTCGGTGACCGGGTGTTCGACCTGCAGCCGCGTGTTCACCTCGAGGAAGGAGATCGTGTCGTCGGCACCGACCAGGTACTCGACGGTGCCGGCGCCGCGGTAGCCGGCGGCCCGGCAGATCGCCCTGGCCGAGGAGTGGATGCGGGCCCGCACCGCGTCGGGCAGGAACGGCGCCGGCGCCTCCTCGATGAGCTTCTGGTTGCGCCGCTGCACCGAGCAGTCCCGGGTGCCGACCACCACGACCTGGTCCGCGTCGTCGGCGAGCACCTGGGCCTCGACGTGCCGGGCCGCTTCGAGGAACCGCTCGACGAAGCACTCGCCGCGACCGAACGCGGTCACCGCCTCGCGGGTCGCGGACTCGAAAGCCGCCGGGATCTCCTCGATGGTTCGGACCACCTTCATGCCACGGCCGCCGCCGCCGAAGGCAGCCTTGATCACCAGCGGCAAGCCGTGCTCAGCAGCGAAGGCTTCGATCTCGGCGGCGTCGGCGACCGGGGACTCGGTGCCGGGCGCCAGCGGGGCCCCGGCCACCTTGGCGATCCGACGGGCCGTCACCTTGTCCCCGAGCTCGCGGATGACCGACGGCGGTGGGCCGATCCAGATCAGACCGGCGTCGAGGACGGCGGCGGCGAACTCATCGTTCTCGGCCAGGAATCCGTACCCCGGGTGGACGGCCTGCGCACCGGCGGCCCGGGCGACGGCGACGATCGCGTCGATGTCCAGGTAGCCGGGGATCTCATGGGCCTCGTCGGCCCGTCGCACGTGCAGGGCCGCCGCCTCGTCCGGGGCGTGCACCGCGATCCCGCGCATCCCCGCGTCCCGCGCGGCGCGCAGCACGCGGACCGCGATCTCCCCGCGGTTGGCGACCAGCACCGAGCGCAGCGGCTCTGCGGGCTCGGAGGTCAGAACGGTCATCAGGGCGTGCCTCTCAATCCCTGGCGGATGCGGGCGGTGATATCGGATGTGACGAGCAGAACGTTCTCTGGCAAGGCGGAGGAGGAGCCCGCTGCGGAGCAGCGGACGACAACGACAACGCAGCCAGAGGGCATTCTGGCGCCGATCCGCGCCGCAGAGGGATTGGGAGGCATGCCCTTAGGTCAGCTTCCGTAGGGCGGGGACGACCTCGGTGGCGAGCAGGTCGACAGCGGCGCAGATGCCGGCGTCCTTGCTTGCCAGCGCGATCACGACGGTCTCGACGCCGGCGGCCTGGTACTCCGAGAGCCGCTCGACCAGCCGCTCGGGCGTGCCGAGGACGAGGTAACGGTCGGCGACCCGGCCCATGTCCTGGTTGTAGGCGCGGCTGAGGAACTCGACGCCGTTGCGCACCGCCCGGTCACCGTCCCGGTCGATGTTCGACCAGGCGAAGTAGGCGCCGCGGAGCGCGTTCGCTTTGCGGCCGGCCAGGACCGCCTGCTCGCGCGCGGCCGTCAGGCTCTCGGCCACCTGGTGAGGCTCCATCAGATACGGCATCCAGACGTCGGCGAAGCGGCCGGCCCGACGGAACGCGGCGGGCTTGCGCCCACCGATCCAGATCGGCGGCCCGGGGCGCTGCACCGGCGGCGGCAGCAACCGGTCGCCCTCGACGGTGCAGAACCGGCCCTCGTAGGTGACCGGCTCGCCGGTGAACAGAGCGGTGATGATCTCGAGCGCCTCGTCGGTGTAGGCCCCACGGTGCTTGGGGTCGACGCCGCAGGCCCGCAGCTCGGAGGGGTACTCCCCGCCGACGCCGACCCCGAACTCGAAGCGCCCGTTCGAGACACCGTCGAGGGTGGCCACCATCTTTGCGGCGAGCGGGGCCGGATAGGTCGGGAGCAGCGTCAGGGCGGACAGCAGGCGGATCCGCTCGGTCGCCCCGGCCGCAGCGGCGAGGGCGATCAGGCCGTTCGGCACCGACTCGTGAAAGAACACGTGCTCGCCGCTGGCGATCAGGTCGAAGCCGGCTTCCTCCGCCTGCCGCGCCAGCGCGGGGATCTGCCCGAAGTCCGTCGACGCCGCCAGTGCCAGTCCGACCCTCACGCGCTCTCCCCCGCTCGCACCAACACCGCTTCGGCCATCCGCACGTGCACCGCGTCGACCATGGCGCCGTCGAGCACGCCCACCCCGGTCGCGGCCGCGGCGATCACGGCCTCCGCGTGCGCCACCTCGGCCGCCGACGGCGTGTAGATCCGTGCAGCCATCGCCACCTGTTCCGGGTGAAGGCAGATCTTTCCGTCGAAGCCGAGATCGCGCCCGGCCTCGGCATCGACGCGGAACGCCTCGCTGTCGCGCACCGAGACGACCGCCTGATCCAGCGCGGTCACGCCGGCCAGGGCGGCAGCGAGCACCACCTGGCTGCGCGCGAACAGCACCTCCTGTCCGCCCGGAGTCCGCCGCCCACCGACGTCGAGCGCGAAGTCCTCGGCGCCGAAGTAGATGGCGTCCGGGCCGGCCGCGCACAGCGGCCGCGAGTCCGCGACGCCGAGTCCGGTTTCCAGCCCGCCGACCACCAGCGCGCCGGGCGGCAGGGCCGCGCGCAGGGTCAGCAGCTGCCCGGCATGCTCGTACTTCGGCAACACGACGCCGTCGAGCGTTCCGCCGCCGATCAACCCCGCACACGCGGCGACATCGAGGTCGTGCCAGCTGGTGTCCACCGGGTTGATGCGGACGAACGCGAGTGCGACCTCCGGACGGGCCGAGGTGAGCGCCTCGACGACGAGCTTGCGCGCCGTCTCCTTCTCCCCCGGCGGGACCGCGTCCTCGAGGTCGACGAAGACAGCGTCCGGCGCGGAGCGCGCGACCTTCGGCAACAGGCCCGGCCGCCCACCGGGCACGAAGAGCGGGTTGCGCAGCCGCAACAGTCTCCCGGGAGATGTCATCGCATCAGCCGCTTTTCGGGGGCGTGGGGGCGGAGCCCCACTGTGCTTGTACATCAGGCCGGTGCGCCGACAGCTGCAGACCATCTCGTCGCGCTGGTTGAAGGCGCGGTGCTCGAAGACGGCGACGCCGTTGGCCGGGCGGGAGGCGGACTCGCGCAGCTCGATCACCTCGGTCTCGACCCGGATGGTGTCGCCGTGGAAGACCGGCTTGGGGAACGTGATGTCACCCATCCCGAGCTGGGCGACGATCGTGCCCTGGGTGAGTTCGGTGACCGAGAGCCCGACCACGAGCGCGAGAGTGAACATCGAGTTCACCAGCCGCTGGCCGAATTCGGTGGCCGCCGCGTACTCGTGGTCCAGGTGCATCGGGGCGGTGTTCATCGTCATGGTGGTGAACATGACGTTGTCGGTCTCGGTGACCGTGCGCCGGGTGGCGTGCTGGACCACCAGCCCAACCTTGAGCTCCTCGAAGTACAGCCCTGCCATCAGGTCCCTTCCCGACCATCTCCACCGACGACGCCGGCCACGACGTCCAAGGCTGCCGGATCCTCCATCGCCGAGGTGTCCCCGGTCGGCTTGCCGTGCACGACGAGGTCGCGCAGCAGGCGGCGCATGGTCTTGCCGGTCCGGGTCTTGGGCAGCATCGACGTGATGTAGATCGCGGCCGGCCGCGCGTAGCCGCCCATCTCGGCGACCACGTGCGCGGCGAGCTGCTCGCGGGCGAGGTCGGCGTCGACGCCGTTGGCCAGGGTGACGAAGGCGATCGGCACCGTGCCCTTGGTCGGCTCCGGAATCCCGACCACCGCGGCCTCAACGACGGACGGGTGCGCGGTCAGCGCCCCCTCGATCTCCATCGTCGAGATCCGGTGCGCGGCGACGTTGATGACGTCGTCGACCCGGCCGAGCACCCACAGGTGCCCGTCGGGGTCGAGCACCGCCTCGTCGTTGGTGGCGTATTTGCCGGGGAAGCGGGAGAAGTAGGCCGAGGTGTACCGATCCGGGTCGTCCCACACCGTGCGGCACAGGGTCGGGAACGGCGAGGTGATGACGAGGTTGCCCTTGGTGCCGGCGGGCACCGGGTTGCCCTCGTCGTCGAGGATCTCGAAGGTGTGTCCCGGCACCGCTGTGCCGAGCGAGCCGGCCTTGATCGCCTCGACGCCGGCCACCGGGTAGGCCCAGGTGGAGCCGGTCTCGGTCTGCCCGTAGGCGTTGACCACCGGGGCGTCGTAGGTCTGGGTGGTCCAGGTGAAGGTGTCCACGTCCAGCGGCTCACCCTGCATGGTGATGACCTTCAGCCCGAGCGGGTGCGCCGAGGCGAGGTCGTCGCCGAACTTGCGCAGCATCCGCCACAAGGTGGGCGCAGCCAGGATCTTGGTGACCTTGTGCCGCTCGCAGATCTCGTAGAACCGCGCATTCGTCGGAGTGTCCAGCGCGCCCTCGTAGCAGGCGATCGTCATGCCGCAGGCGAGTCCGCCGACCACGGCCTGGATCGGGAAGGTCAGCCAGCCGACGTCGGCGGCGACCCAGTAGACGTCGCCCTCCTGGTAGCCCACCTGCCAGTACGCGTTGGCCCAGGTGCCGAGCAGGAAGCCGCCGACCGAGTGCACGACGCCCTTGGGCTTGGACTCGGTGCCGGAGGTGAAGATCAGGAACGAGGGCGCGTTCGGATCGAGCGGCACCGGGGCCAGCCCGCCGACGCCGTTCGCGACCACCTCGGCGTAGGCGATCTCGTTCTCCTCCAACGGAACCGCGTTGCCCGTGCGGTCCACCACAACGGTGGCCAGCAGGGTCGGGATTCGCGGGCGGCCGGCGCGCAAGGTCGTCAGCAGCGGGACCGGCTTGCCGCGCCGGTAGATCGCGTCGGCGACGACCACGACCTTGGCCCGCGCGGTCTGCAGCCGGGACGCGACGGCCTCCTCGCCGAAGCCGGAGAACAGCACCGTGTAGATCGCGCCGAGGCGGTTGCAGGCGTGGATCGTCGTGAAGGCCTCGACCAGGTTCGGCATGTAGATGCCGACGACGTCGCCCTCCTGCACGCCGAGCTGAGCAAGGCCGGCAGCGAGAGCTGACACCTCATCACGAAGTTCGGCGTAGGTCACGCTCCGGGTGTCGCCCGGCTCACCTTCCCAGATGATCGCGACCCGGTCGGCGGTGGCGGGGTTCTCGGCCCAGCGGTCCACGCAGTTGTCCGCGACGTTGATCCGGCCGCCGTCGAAGTAGCGGAACCCGTCGACCTCGCCGGTGCGCACCTGGGTGTACGGGGTCATCCAGCGCTGCTGCGCGGCCACCCACTCCCAGTAATCGTCGGGGCTCTCCAGCATGCGCAGGGCGTCGAGTTGCGCCACCCGCTCGGGCACCAGCCAGTCCTCGCGCAGCGGAACAAGTGGCGCGGCGAGGAGGTGGGCCAGGCTGTCGTCGGACATGGTCGTCCTTCTTCCCAAGGGTTCGGCAGGGGCAGATCAGACCGGACTGATGGTGTGGTGGCGCCGACCGGTCTCGCGGGTCCAGCCGTCGGCGTCGGCGAGGCGCGCGATCAGCTCCGCGCGCAGGGCGCCCGGCTCGACGACCGCGTCCACGACGAGGCGGCTGCCCATCCGCAGCAGGCCGAGCTCGGCCTCCTGCTCGGCGATCCGCGCGGCCACGTAGTCCGCGCGCTCGACCGGATCGGAGATCGCGGCGATCTTGTTGGCGTACACGGCATTGACCGAGGCTTCCGGCGTCATCGGCGCGATGGTGGCCGTCGGAAGCGCGAGCGTGGCCCGCGGCTCGAAGCCCGGGGCGCACATCGCGTAGAAGCCCGCCGCGTAGGTCTTACGCAGCACCACGCTGATCTTCGGCACCTCGGCCGAGGACATCGCGACGATCAGCTTGGCGCCGTGCCGGATGATCCCCTGCCGCTCGACCTGGACACCGACCATGAAGCCGGGCACGTCGTGCAGGAACAGCAGGGGGACGTTGTACGCGTCGCACATCGAGATGAAGCGCGCGGCCTTGTCTGCGGAATCGACGAAGATCGCGCCACTGCGCACCTTGGGCTGGTTGGCCACGAGACCGACGACCCGGCCGTCCAGGCGGGCGAAGCCGACCACGATCTCCTCGGCCCAGCGCGCCTTGATCTCGAAGAAGCTGGCGCCGTCGACGACGGACTCGATGACGTCGCGCACGTCGTAGGCGGTGTTCGGATCGGTCGGTACCATGCCGTCGGTGAAGGGACGCCCGGGCGGGACCCCCGCGACCCGCGCGGGGGCATCGCGGAAGTCGTCCGGCAGGTAGGACAGCAGCAGCCGGGTCGCGGAGATCGCCTCCCAGTCCGAGCCGAAGACCTCGTCGCCGCAGCCGGAGACCGAGGCGTGCATCATCGCCCCGCCCATCTCCTCCAGCGTGGTGATCTCGCCGGTCACCTTCTCCGCGATCCGCGGGCTGGCCAGGTACATCGACCCGTTGCCCTCGACCATGCCGACCCAGTCGCAGAACGCAGGCATGTACGCCCCACCGGCAGCCGACGGCCCGAGCAGCACGCAGATCTGCGGCACCCGTCCGGAGAGCCGGACCTGCAGGTGGAAGATCGCCGAGGCGCCGCGGCGGTTCGGGAAGAACCCCATCTGATCGGTGAGCCGGCCACCGGCCGCGTCGACCAGGTAGACCATCGGCAACAGGTCACGGTCCGCGCGCTCCAGGATCCGGATCTGCTTCTCACACGTCAGCTGACCCCAGGAGCCGGCCTTGACGGTGAAGTCGCTGGCGATGATCCCGACCCGCCGGCCCTCGATCCGGCCGACACCGGTGATGACGCCGTCGGCCGGCAGGGAGTCCTCGCCGGCCGAGGCGAGCAGGCCGTCCTCGACGAAGGAGCCGGGGTCGAACAGCAGGGCGAGCCGGTCGCGCACCGGGAGTTTGGTCGTCCACTTCGAGGGGTCGAAGCCGGCGCGCGCCCAGGCGACCGCGTCCAGTGCCTCGGCGGCGGGGTCGGCGATCGAGGAGCTCAAGTGGCCATGCCCTTGGTGAGAATCTCCAGCTGGATCTCGTCCGTGCCGCCGCCGATCCGCAGGATCCGCGCGTCCCGGTAGTGCATGGCGACCGGGGTCTCCTCGACGAAACCGGCGCCGCCGAAGAGCTGCACCGCGTCGTCGACGATCCGGTTGGCGGCGATCGCCGCCAGGTACTTGGCCTGCGCCACCGTCTTGAACGCTTCGGGGTGGTTCGCGTCCAGCCGCAGGGCCGACTGATGGGTCATCAGACGCGCGGAGTCGAGCTCGATCTCCATGATCGCCAGCTTGTGCCGGATGGTCTGCAGGTGGTTCAGCGGGGCACCGAACGCCTCCCGGTCCCGGGTGTAGGCCTTGGCCAGGTCAAGGGATTCGGCCGCGTGGCCGAGGCCCATGCCGGCGAGGGCGATCCGCTCGAGCTGGAAGCCCTCCATGATCTGCTGGAAGCCACGGCCCTCGGTGCCCAGCACGTCGTCGGCCCCGACGTGCACGTCGTCGAGCAGCACCTCGCGGGTGTCCGAGGAGTGCCAGCCCATCTTGGACAGCGGGTTGCCGAAGGCCAGGCCCGGCGTCCCCTTCTCGACAAGGAACAGCGTGACGCCGGTGTGGCGGTCGGTGCTGGTGCGGGCGCCGACGATGATGACGCCGGCCAGCCCGGCGTTCGTGATGAACATCTTGCGGCCGTTCAGCACCCAGCCGTTCTCGGTGCGCTTCGCGGTGCTCGTCATGCCCGCGACGTCGGAGCCGGCCTGCGGCTCGGTGACGGCGATCGCGGCGATGGCCTCGCCGTCGCAGAGCGCGCCGACCCACCGCTCCTGCTGGGCGGCGGTGCCGTGCCGGGCGATGTGCGGGCCGGCCATGTAGGCGCTGACCAGCGCCGTGACCGCGATGCCGCCGCTGGCCCGGGCCAGTTCCTCGGACAGGATCGCGACGGCGAGGGAGTCGTTACCGGACCCACCGAGCTCCTCCGGGGTGGTCAGGCCGAGCAGCCCGGCGGCCCCGAAACGCTTCATCAGGTCCACCGGGAAGGCCTTGTTCGCCTCCGCCTCGGCCACCAGGGGCCGGACCTCGCGGTCGACGAAGGACTTGCACGTCGCCCGGAAGTCGAGGTGTTCCGTGCTCAGTTCCCAGCTCATGTGAGCCTCTCCCGCTCTCGACCGACCAGTCGGTCGAGAGTACTCTCGACCCGTGACCACGACAACCCGCGCCGACGCCCAACGGGCTCGGGTGCTGGCGATCTCGACCGAGATCTTCAGCCGGCAGGGCTTCCGGGCCACCTCCATGAACGAGATCGCGGCGGCGGTCGGGCTGTCCAAGCCCACGCTCTACCACTACTTCCGCAGCAAGGAAGAGCTACTCGTCAGGATCTACAGCGAGGTGCTGGACGAGAGCCTGGAAGGCGCCCGGAAGACGGTCGAGGGGGCCACCTCGCCCTTGGCCGCCATCCGCGAGCTGATCGCCAGCCGGGTCGCCTACACGTGTGAGAACCAGCAGATCCTGAAGGTGTGCTTCGAGGAGGAGCACGAGCTGCCCGCCGAGCTGGCCGACGAGTTGCTCGCGCGGCGCAAGGTGTTCGAGGATCTCTTCGCCGCGGCAGTGGAGGCCCACGAGGCGGCCCACCCGGGCAGCCTGCGCGGCGTCGCCCCGCGGGTGTACGTCAACGCCTGCCTGGGCGCCATCAACTGGTGCTACAAGTGGTACCGCCCGAGCGGCCCGTCCACCCCGGACGACCTGGGCGGCCAGATCGCCGCCACGCTCACGGCTCCCTTGGAGACGTAGGGCCGTAGGAACTACCGCTGGGCGTAGGCCGCGAGGCTCGCCAGCGAGGGCAGCTTGACCTCGGCCTGCTTCAGCGCGCCGATCAGGCCGAGAGCGCAGCCGACGGCCAGGGCGCTCAGCGCGTAGGTCGGATCCACCGGGACCAGGGCAGCGGCTGCACCGGCGATCCAGCAGATCTGGAAGCCCACGGTGTAGCGCAAGATGACCCGGCGACGACCGCGCGGGCAGGTCAGCTGCTGGGTCACGCCGTCGAAGGAGACCTTGCCGGCCGACCAGGCGAACGCCGAGGTGAGCGCGATCGCGATGGCCCACGCCGAGTTCGCGTCGACGGTGGCCGAGGCGCACATGGCGGTGAGGACGGCGAGCAGGATCGGCGGCAGCAGCCAGGCGGGGATCAGGGACCGGGCCGCGCTCGCGGTGAAGGTGCCCAGCGCGCCGCCGACAACGGCGGCGCCAACGATCGCGGTGAACGCCGCAGGGTTGTCCTTGGCCGCGAAGGCGAGCAGGAAGGTCAGGAAGCCGGTGGCGAAGCGAATGACGGCCAGCGCGAGGCCGGCGCCGACGGTGCGGGCCGGGAGCTTGGCGGCGGCCGGGTCGAGGGCGAGCTCACGTTCGGCCGCCGACACCGTGATCTCGCCGAGCAGCGGGGTGAGTACGGCCAGGGTGGAAAGCCCGTAACAGACGACGGCGGCGACCAGGGCGCCCGAGGACGCGCCGGTCAGCGCCACCACGCCGGAGGCGATGACGGCGCCGATCGCGCCGCCGATGTTCACGGTCGCGGACAACCAGGTGTTCGCCCAGACCAGGGGCTTGTCGGCCGGAAGAATCTCAGGCACGTAGGCGATCCGGGCGATGCCGTGCACCCGGGAGGTGACCAGAAGCGCGATCGCGAGCGGATAGAGCGCCGCGGTCTGCGCCGAGCCGATCAGGGCGAAGGCCAGGCCGGCCCGGATCGCCGAGGAAAGCATCAGCGTGTGCCGGACCTGACCGGCGTGGCGGGCGAGCACCCCGTCCACCACCGGCGTGAGCAGCGCCACAGGGAGCATCGCCAGTGCGAGATAGAGCACAACCTGCTGGCGGGCGGCGTCGGTCGGGGCGGCGAAGAACATCGTGTTGGCCAGCGCGATGGCCACCATCACATCGCCGGCGGCGTGCGTCGCAACAGCCGCGGTCAGGCGATGGAAAGGGCGAATCCGCCTGCGGCCAGCGCTTGAAACCTGCACGGCCCGCTCGGACAAGGCTTCTGCCGCGGCCCCCACCAAGCTCATGTCAGATGGGTACCACGCCTGATCACTCCTACGCGTAGGAGTGATCGACCTGTTGGTGAACGGCGGGCGCACATCGTTCTGACGCACCCCGCGGTATGTCCGTTCCTGCGGTAGAACATCCACGTGACGATCCGGCAATTCGCCTTCGCGTTCGACCCCGCCCATCAGGTGGCCTCTCTCCCATTCGGCGTAACCCCCGCAACCAGCGTCATCCGGGTCGATGAGGACGACCTGTGGGTGCGCTTCGGACTCTGGTCGGTGCGAACATCACTCACCAACGTCATCGGCTGGGAGCTGTCCGGTCCTTACGCCTTCGGCAAGACTGCTGGTCCGGCCCGGCTTTCCTTTGCCGACAAAGGACTGACCTTCGCCACCAATCACCGCGCCGGGGTCTGCCTGACGTTCGCGACGCCGATCCGCGGGATCGATCCGTTCGGCCTGATCCGCCATCCCGGGCTCACCCTCACCCCCGCCGATCGCGAGGGGTTCGTGGCCGCGGTTACCGGGCAGTCACGTGTGCATGGAGAGCACTGAGCGCACCGCTGGGGACCCCGAGATCTACAACGGCTACAGCGTCGACGACGAGGACCAGCCCCAGGGCTTCGGCGACAGCCTGGTCGACGACCGTGGGCTGAAGGAGCCCCTCGACGAGGGCTACTCCCCGCCCGAGAGGTGGTCGGCGGCCCAGGGTTACGGCAACACCGAGGCCGAGGCCGACCGGGGCGAGTCCCTGGACCAGCGCTTGCGCCAGGAGGTGCCCGACGAGGACCCGAACGCTCCGGTCGGGGAGAACGTCGGCGGAGAGGTCGGTGACCGACGCGGCGGCCGGCTGGTCGAGGACGACGCCGGCGCGCGCAGCGATACGGACTCCGAGCTCTACGCCGTCGACGTCGGCATCGACGGCGCCGGTGCCTCCGCCGAGGAAGCAGCGGTCCACGTCATCGAGGCGGAGGTCTGACCATGACGCACTTCCAGACCACGGTCCCGTCCACCTGGACCAAGGAACGCACGTTCGCCTACCTCGCGGACTTCACGAACGTGGCCGAGTGGGATCCCAGCATCTCCAAGTCCGAGCTGACCGGCGGGGCCGCGGGTGAGCCGGGCGCGACCTACGACGTCACGTTCTCCGTCGCCGGGGTCAGCTCGACCTTGCCCTACCGCGCCGAACAGGTGCGCTCGCCCGACTCGATCGTCATGAAGGCCGAGACCGACGCGGTGGTCTCTCTGGACACGATCACCATCGACGCCGCCGACGGCGGCGTCCTGGTGACCTACCGCGCCGAGCTGACCCTCAAGGGCGCCCGCAAGCTCGCCGAGCCGCTCGCCGACTTCGCATTGCACCGGACCGGCGACAAGGCCGCCGAGCAGCTCACCCAGAAGCTGGCCAACTGACAACGGGTCGGCTTGCCTGGACGAGTGGAGGCGTCGCCTGCACAACCAGGACCGCGAGGTCGTCGCGCGGGACGCCGTGGGCGCCGAACTGCTGCGTAGCGAACTCCACCACGCCGGCCAGTTCCGTCGCACTTGCGCCGTGCGCCGCGCGCAGGGTGGCCAGCAGGTTCTCCTCGCCGAAGAACGAGCCCGCCTCGCCCCGGCGCTCGGTGACCCCGTCGGTGTAGAGCACCAACGACTCCCCCGGTGCCAGGAGCACCTCGTCGTCGGAGACGTCGATGTCGGTGAGCACCCCGAGCAGCGAGCCGGCGGTGCCGACGAACCGCACGCGGTTCGGCCCGCGATCGGCATGGCCCACGTGTACCGGCGGTGGGTGACCGGCGCTGGAGAAGCGGACCGCGATGCCGTCTTCGCGGCGGCGCACCGTGCCGAGAACGACGGTGCACAGCCGGCCGCGGTCGCCGAGGCCGAGCAACGCCTCGTTCAGCCGGGACAACGCCACCGGAGGTGACGCCCCGTCACGAATCAGCAGGCGCAGGATCTCGCGGGCGATGCCGGTGATCGCCGCGGCCTCGGCGCCCTTGCCGCAGACGTCGCCGATGGCGATCCCGCAGCCGCCGCCGGGCAGCGGGAACACGTCGTAGAAGTCACCGCCGACCTCTGTGCCCTCACCGGCCGCGGCGTAGCGGGCGCCGAAGTCGCAGCCGAGCACGTCCGGCAGTTCACGCGGCAACAGCCAGGACTGCAGTCCCTCGGCGATCGAGGTCTGCTCCTCGTAGAGCCGCGCGTTGTCGATGGCCAGGGCGGCGGTGCGGGACAGGTCGGCGAGCAGCGCCATCTCGTCGATGACGAAGCCGCGACCGGACTCACCACCGACCAGCATCAGCCCGAGCAGCCGGCCCCGGGCGATCAGCGGGAGCACGAAGCACTCGCCACCGTCCCCATCCACCCCGGACACGGACGTCAGGTGCTTGGGCGGCACCAGTGCCGCCCGGGCGATCGCGCCGTGGCGGACCTGCTCGGTGAGCCACTCCTGGCCCTCGGTCCCGGTGAGCGCGGTCCGCACCGGCTCGACCAGGGATTCATCCGAGTGCGCCACCGTCTGCAGGACGGGCGCGTGCTGGTAGACGGTCCACACCGCGGCCCACGTGGCCAGCCGGGGCACCACCAGCCGCGCGGCCAGGGCCGTGGTGAGCTGCACGTCGAGAGTGCCGGCGAACATCTCGCCGGCCTCGGCGAGCAGGGCCAGCGAGCCGCGGGTACGCAACTGCGCGACCCGGGCGTGCTCCTCGCGCAGGATCACCCCGATGCGTTCGGCGACCAGGCGGACCAGCGCGAAGTCGTCGGCACCGTCGGGCGCCCGGCCGAGCACCAGCGCGCCGATCACGGCACCGTCGGAACCACAGAAGGGCACCGAGGGCCAGTCGTCAGCCAGCCCCCGGCAGACCGCCTCCGGATCCGGCGGCGTCGTCTCGTCGTAGGTGGCGTAGACCATCCACTCGGGGTCGGTGGGCCGGCGCGCGACCACCCAGCCGTGCTCGAGATCCAGCCCCTCGACGATGCGCGCCAGCAATTCTTCTACGAGTCGGGCCGGACCGAGCCGCTCCTCCAGATCGGGCGCCAGCCCGAGCACGAACCCGAGATCGCGCCGCCGCGGTGCCGCGACGGCCGGACGCGGGATGACCCGCTGCTCCCGGGGCTTGCCGAGTTCGAACCAGACCGTCTTGCCCTCCTGGCTGTGCCGGGTCCCCCAGGCCGTGGCCAGCGCGTCCACGAGATAGATCCCCCGGCCGCCCTCGCGCTCCTCCGACTGCGAGGCGGTCAACACGACACGCCCGTCGCCGCGGTCGGAGACCTGGACCTTCAGGGTGAACTCGGCGACTTCGACGTCCAGTTCGACCTCGGTGCCGCCGTGCACCAGGGCGTTCGTGACGAGCTCGGTCGTGAGCAGCAGCGCCTCGTCCAGAATGTGTTCGAGCCCGGCCTCCATCACCGCGTTGCGCACGATCCGCCGGGCCGCGCCCGGCGATCGATCCTCCGGCGCGAGCAGCGCGCGGGACGTCGTCACGCGGGTCGGCCGTTCGCGATGGGAAGTCCGTGCGGCAGAACGGCCAGCAGCGCTTCGAAGGCGGCGAGTGCGTTCGCAGCCGCGGCCATCACTTTCTCCTCCCCCGTCGCCTCGGCGGCGGAGACCGCGGCCTTGGCGGCGTCCAGCGCAGCCCGGGTCAGCTGCGGCAGCGAGTTCGAGGCCAGGACCGCCTCGGCGGCGGCCAGCCGTTCGGCCTGCGCCGCAAGCTCCTTGCGCCGCTGGTACAGCTCGATGAACACCCCGACCTTGGCCCGCAGCACCCACGGGTCGAACGGCTTGAACAGGTAGTCCACCGCGCCGGCCGCGTAACCGCGGAAGGCCTGGTGCCGCTCGCCGTCGATCGCGGTGAGGAACACGATCGGAATGTTCTGGGTCCGCTCGCGCGATTTGATCTGTGCGGCGGTCTCGAAGCCGTCCATGCCCGGCATCTGCACGTCGAGCAGGATCAGCGCGATCTCCTCGCGCAGCAGATGTTTGAGCGCTTCGGCGCCGGAGTTCGCCCGGATCAGCTCGTGCCCGAGGCCGGAGAGGATGGCCTCGAGCGCGAGCAGGTTCTCCGGGCGGTCGTCGACCAGCAGGATCGACACCCCGGAGGACGGCGCGGGGTGCAAGGTCACTGGGCCTCGTCCAGGTCGGCGTGGCTGACCAGCCAGGACCGCATGACGGTGAGTAGCTTGTCCAGGTCCACCGGTTTGGTGATGTAGTCACTCGCCCCGGCCATCAGGGACTTGTCCCGGTCACCCGGCATCGCCTTCGCGGTGAGGAACAGGATCGGCAGGTCGGCGAACCCGGACTTCAACCGGATCTCCGCCGTGGTCTCGTTGCCGTCCATCTCCGGCATCATCACGTCCATCAGCATCAGGTCGACCTTGGACCCGTGCTGCTCGAGCAGTTCGATGCCGGCCCGGCCGTTGTCGGCGTAGAGCACCGACATGCCGTGCATCTCCAGCGCGCTGGTCAACGCGAAGACGTTGCGCACGTCGTCATCGACGATCAGCACCGTCGAGCCGCGCAGCGGGTCGTCGTTGCCCAGCTCGATCGGTGCGCGCACCGCGCGGGACAGCATCGGCACCTTCGGCAACCGGACCGGGGTCACCACCGGTGACTCGTTGCTCTCGGCCACCTCGAACGGGAACTCGGCCGGCACGTAGATGGTGAACGTGCTGCCCACGCCCTCGGCGCTCTCCACCGCGATCGCACCGCCGAGCAGTCGGATGATGTTCCGGGAGATGGACAGCCCCAGGCCGGTGCCGCCGTACTTGCGGCTGGTGGTGCCGTCGCCCTGCTGGAACTCCTCGAAGATCAGGCCCAGCTTCTCGGCCGGCACCCCGACGCCGGTGTCGGACACCGACAGCGCCAGCACGGTCTCGGCGTTGTCCAGCGTCGGCACCGAGTGCCAGAGGTCCTTGGGCGCCGCGAACATGGACAGCTGAACCCGCCCGGACTCGGTGAACTTCGTCGCGTTGGAGAGCAGGTTCTTGACGACCTGCTGCAGGCGCTGTTCGTCGGTGGTGATCGAGGCCGGCAGTCCGTCGGCGATGTCGACGACGAACTCCAGGCCCTTCTGTTGCGCCAGCGGTCCGAAACTGCTCTCCACGAACGAACCGAGCTGGGTGAGCAGGGTCGGCGCCGGGTGCAGCTCCATCTTTCCGGCTTCGACCTTCGACAGGTCCAGGATGTCGTTGATCAGGTCGAGCAGGTCGCTACCGGCGCTGTAGATGGTCCGGGCGAACTCGACCTCCTTGGCGGTCAGCGTCGAGGACGGGTTGTCGATCAGCAGCTGGGCCAGGATCAGCAGGGAGTTCAGCGGCGTCCGGAGTTCGTGGCTCATGTTGGCCAGGAACTCGGACTTGTACTGCGAGGCCATCTCCAGCTGTTCGGCCTTCTCCTCCAGCTCGGCGTTGGTGCGCTGGAGCTCGACCGACTGCACCTGCAGTTCCTGCGCCAGGCCCTGTGACTGCTCGAGCAGCGCCTCGGTGCGGACGTTGCCGATGATCGTGTTCAGCACGACACCGATCGATTCCACGAGTTGCTCGAGGAAGTCGGTGTGCACGTCCTCGAACTGCCCGAAGCTCGCCAGTTCGATGACGCCGAGCACGTGCTCCTCGAACAGGACCGGCAGCACCAGGACGTCAGCCGGCCGGGCCTCGCCCAGACCACCGCGCACCGGCAGGTAGTCCGGCGGGATGTCCCGCACCCGGCGCGAGCGTTTGTCCGCGGCGGCCTGACCGACCAGGCCCTCGCCGAGGGTGAACCGGGTGTCGGCGGAGGCGATCCCGTAACCCGCGGCGAGCCGCAGGGCCTGGCCCTCGTCACCGGACTCGACCAGGTAGAACGCGCCCTTGACGGCCTCGACGACCGGGGTGACCTCGCTCATGATCATCTGCGTGACGGCCTGCAGGTCGCGCTGACCCTGCATCCGGCCGCCGATGCGGGCGAGGTTGGACTTGAGCCAGTCCTGCTGGGCGTTGATCTCGGTGGTCGATCGCAGGTTCGCGATCATCTGGTTGATGTTGTCCTTGAGCTCGGCGACCTCACCTGAGGCCTCGACCGTGATGGACCGGGTGAGGTCACCGCGGGTGACAGCCGTGGACACCTCGGCGATCGCGCGGACCTGAGTGGTCAGGTTTCCGGCGAGCTGGTTGACGTTCTCCGTCAGGTGCCGCCAGGTGCCGGAGACGCCGGCCACCTCGGCCTGACCACCGAGGCGACCCTCGGTGCCGACCTCGCGGGCGACGCGGGTGACCTCGGCGGCGAAGGCGGAGAGCTGGTCGACCATCGTGTTGACGGTGCTCTTGAGCTCGAGGATCTCGCCCTGGGCGTCGACGGTGATCTTCTGGCTCAGGTCGCCCTGGGCGACCGCGGTGGTGACCAGGGCGATGTTGCGGACCTGACTGGTCAGGTTGGAGGCCATGAAGTTCACCGAGTCGGTGAGGTCGCGCCAGGTACCGGAGATGCCCTTCACCTGCGCCTGACCGCCGAGCTTTCCTTCGGTGCCGACCTCGCGGGCCACCCGGGTGACCTCGTCGGCGAAGGAGGAGAGCTGGTCGACCATCGTGTTCACGGTCGACTTCAGCTCCAGGATCTCGCCCTGCGCGTCGACGTTGATCTTCTGCGACAGGTCGCCCTTGGCGACCGCGGTCGCGACCTGGGCGATGTTGCGGACCTGGCCGGTGAGGTTGGCCGCCATGTAGTTGACGTTGTCGGTGAGGTCGCGCCAGGTACCGGAGACGCCCTTCACCTGGGCCTGGCCGCCGAGGCGACCTTCGGTCCCGACCTCGCGGGCGACACGGGTGACCTCGTCCGCGAAGGAGGACAGCTGGTCGACCATCGTGTTGATGGTCTGGGCGAGAGCGGCGACCTCACCCTTCGCGTCGACGGTGATCTTCTGGCTCAGGTCGCCCTGGGCCACCGCGGTGGTCACCTGGGCGATGTTGCGGACCTGGCTGGTCAGGTTGGCCGCCATGCCGTTGACGTTCTCGGTCAGGTCACGCCAGGTACCGGAGACGCCGGAGACCTGGGCCTGGCCGCCGAGGCGACCCTCGGTACCGACCTCACGGGCGACGCGGGTGACCTCGTCCGCGAAGGAGGAGAGCTGGTCGACCATCGTGTTCAGGGTGTTCTTGAGCTCGAGGATCTCGCCCTGCGCGTCGACGGTGATCTTCTGCGACAGGTCGCCCTTGGCGACCGCGGTCGCGACCTGGGCGATGTTACGGACCTGGCCGGTCAGGTTGCCGGCCATGAAGTTCACGTTGTCGGTGAGGTCCTTCCACGTACCGGAGACCCCACGCACCTGGGCCTGACCGCCGAGCTTTCCTTCGGTACCGACCTCACGGGCGACGCGGGTGACCTCGTCGGCGAAGGAGGAGAGCTGGTCGACCATCGTATTGATCGTCGACTTCAGTTCCAGCGTCTCGCCCTTGGCGTCGGCCGAGACCTTCTGGCTCAGGTCGCCCTGGGCGACGGCGGTGGTGACGGCGGCGATGTCACGGACCTGGGCGGTCAGGTTGGCCGCCATGCCGTTGACGTTGTCGGTGAGGTCCTTCCAGGTGCCGGCCACGCCGGGCACGTCCGCCTGGCCACCGAGCTTTCCTTCGGTACCGACCTCGCGGGCCACCGTGATGACCTGCTCCGCGAACAGCTTCAGGGTGTCGGTCAGGCCGTTGATGGTGTCGGCGAGCGCCGCGACCTCACCCTTCGCGTCGACGGTGATCTTCTGCGACAGGTCTCCCTGGGCGACCGCGGTGACGATGAGCGCGATGTTGCGGACCTGGGTGGTCAGGTTGCCGGCCATCGAGTTGACCGAGTCGGTGAGGTCCTTCCAGGTACCGCCGACGCCCGGCACGTCGGCCTGGCCGCCGAGCTTTCCTTCGGTGCCGACCTCGCGGGCCACGCGGGTGACCTCGTCCGCGAACGAGGACAGCTGGTCGACCATCGTGTTCAAGGTCTGCGCGAGGGCGGCGACCTCGCCCTTCGCATCGACGGTGATCTTCTGGCTCAGGTCGCCACGGGCGACGGCGGTGGCCACCTGGGCGATGTTGCGGACCTGGTCGGTCAGGTTGGCGGCCATCGAGTTCACCGAGTCGGTGAGGTCCCGCCACGTACCGGAGACGCCGCGCACCTCGGCCTGACCACCGAGGCGACCCTCGGTACCGACCTCACGGGCGACGCGGGTGACCTCGTCCGCGAAGGACGAGAGCTGGTCGACCATGGTGTTGACGGTGCTCTTGAGCTCCAGGATCTCGCCCTGGGCGTCGACGGTGATCTTCTGGCTCAGGTCGCCCTGGGCCACCGCGGTGGTGACCTGGGCGATGTTGCGGACCTGGCTGGTCAGGTTGCCGGCCATCGAGTTGACTGACTCGGTGAGGTCCCGCCACACGCCCGACACACCGCGGACCTGGGCCTGGCCGCCGAGCTTTCCTTCGGTACCGACCTCACGGGCCACACGCGTGACCTCGTCCGCGAAGGACGAGAGCTGGTCGACCATCGTGTTGACGGTCATACCGATGGACAGGAACTCGCCCTTGACCGGCTGGCCCGCGATCTCCAGGGCCATCTTCTGGCTCAGGTCGCCCTCGGCGACGGCCGCGATGACGCGCGCCACTTCGGTGGTGGGGCGGACCAGGTCGTCGATCAGGGAGTTGATCGCCTCGGCGCCGACGCCCCAGTCGCCGTCCGCGGCGACCTCGTCGAGGCGCTCGGTCATCCGGCCCTCACGGCCGATGACCCGGCTGGCGCGGACGAGCTCGCGGGTGCGGCGCTCGTTCAGGACGGCCAGGTCGTTGAGCCGGTCCATCACGGCGCCTAGCTGACCCTCGCGGGGTTCCAGCCGCACCGAGAAGTCACCGGCGCACAGTGAGTCCAGCGCCTTGAGCAGGTCCGCGATGTCGCCCGAGAGGTCCGGACCGATCTTCCGCGTCGAGCGCGACGGCTGCACAGGGGTGTCCAAGGACATCGGGGTTTTCTCCCTCCGCCGGGCACCGGCCCCGGCTTCGCGAACCACCCCACCACGAACGACGTAGCCCCGCCGCCCGTTCGGGCAGCGGGGTCAATCGGGGTGGGGCCGACAGCGCACGCACCACGTCGGCAGACGTGGTGTAAGCGTGGCAGATGCTTACCCTGCCAGAAACCTGGGTAAACGTGTTCGTTGGCGTTCACCCGATCGGATCAGCAGACCGATCCGGTCAGCGGTCGCGGCCGCTCTGGGTCGGGACGCGGATGTCGAGGTCGTCGACGGTTTCGCGCCGGTCCTGCCCCTCGTCGTCGCCGTCCGCGGGACCGTCGGCCGTCCGGTCGTCCGGGACCGCCTCGAATCGAGGGCGCCCCCGATCGTGGACGCGATTTCCTGGTCCTTGAGCATCTGGCGGGCCTTGACGAAGTCGTCCAGCACGCGGTGGTCGGCCTCGGTGGCCGGGGGGTCGAGCAGGGCGCGTGGGTAGTACTTGCGCTTGAGCACGACGTTGACCTGGGCTCCGAGCAGGGTGAGCTGGGACTGTAGGTAGAACCACCAGAGGATCGTGATGACGGTGGCGAAGGTGCCGTAGGTGTCCGAGGCGCTGGACAGGTGCCGGGTGATGATCACCGACGACAGGGTCTGCAGCAACCAGAAGCAGACGCCGGCGAAGACCGCTCCGGGGAGCACGTCCTTGGTGGTGATCGCGCGGTCGGTGAGCAGGCGGAAGGCGAGCACGAACAGGCCGATGTCCACCACGATCGCGGCCAGGAAGCCGAGGATCCGCCCGAGCGGGCCGAGATCGATCGTCGGGTCGCTGCCGGAGACGAAGCCGATCAGGAAGGTGCTCGCGACCAGGCCGACCCCGATCGTGCACATGGCCAGCAGGCTGCGCTTGACGGCCTCAACGATCTTGGGGCGCTCGACCTGCGGGACCTCCCAGACCGAGTTGAAAGCGTCCTGGGTGATGCGCACCACCGTGGAGCCACTCCAGATCGCGGCCAGCACCCCGAAGATCAGCGCGAAAAGGCTGCCCTGCAGGCCGCCTGCCGGCACGTCGAGCAGCGGCATGTAACCCGAGATCTGCTCCAGAACCCGTTGCTTGTCCTCCTCCGGCAGGGCGTAACCGAGGACGGTCACGGTGGCCAGCATCAGCGGGAAGATGGAGAAGAAGGCCCAGAAAGCCATCATCGCCGCGAGGTTCGAGGACTTGTCCTCCCCGAACTTCTTCACCGTGGCGATGGGGATGGCCAACGCGGGCTTGTTCTGCTGCGCAGCGTCCAGGCGGGCCAGCCGGCTCTTGAAGTCCATAGCCTCCACACTGCCCGCCCGCACGCCTGGAATGCACGCTTGGCATGAACGAGGGGGCCCCGTCTGAGAGGTCTGCGCCACACTCCGGGAGGATCGACGGCGTGCGAGGGCTGATCGTGGACTGGGGCGGGGTCCTCACCTTCGGGGTATTCGGCGCCTTCGACGCGTTCTGTGCGGCCGAGGGGCTGCCGCCCGGGTCGATTGCCACCGCGTTCCGGACCGAGCCCGCCCGGAGCCTGCTGGCGGGGTTCGAGTGCGGGACGATCCCGCCCGCGGAGTTCGAGGCGTCGCTGGCCGCTCACCACGGAGTGGACTCCGACGACCTGCTCAGCCGCCTGTTCGCCGGCGGCGCGGACACCCTGGACAACGCCATGCACGACGCGGTGGAACGCTTTCGCGCGGCGGGAGTACGCACCGCGTTGCTGTCGAACTCCTGGGGCCCGGAGCGCTACGACCGCTCCCGGTGGGACGCGATGTTCGACGCCGTGGTGCTCTCCTGCGACCACGCGGTGCGCAAGCCCGACCCGGCGATCTACGAGATCGTCCTGCGGGAGATCGGCCTGCCGGCGTCCGAGTGCGTGTTCGTCGACGACATCGGTGGGAACCTCAAGCCGGCCAGGGCGCTGGGTATGACGACGGTCCGGCACACGGACGCGGCGTCGACCATCGAGCAGTTGACAGAGATCTTCAACGTGACGGTGACACAGTGAAAGCAGGGACATGCATGAGCGGACCGCTGGCAGGGCTTCGGGTGCTGGAACTCGGCGGCATCGGCCCCGGTCCGCACGCGGCGATGATGCTCGCCGACCTCGGTGCGGACGTGGTGCGGGTGGACCGCCCCTCCGGCGGCCTGAAGGTCGCGCCCGGGCAGAGGGACTGGATGCAGCGCAACCGCCGCCTAGTCGCCGCTGACATGAAGACCGAGGAGGGCATGGCCACCATGCGCGCCCTCTTCGACGTCGCCGACGTGGTCATCGAGGGCTTCCGGCCGGGCGTCGCCGAGCGGCTCGGGATCGGGCCGGCCGACGTGCATGCCACCAACCCGGGCCTGATCTACGCCCGGATGACCGGCTGGGGCCAGCACGGGCCGTGGGCCAAGGTGGCCGGCCACGACATCAACTACATCGGCCTGACCGGTGCGCTGGGCGCGATCCGCAAGCAGGACGGGGCGCCGGTGCCGCCGTTGAACCTGCTCGGCGACTTCGGCGGCGGGTCGATGTTCCTGGTGTTCGGGATCATGGCCGCGCTGTACGAGCGGCAGGCCTCCGGCCAGGGCCAGGTCGTGGACGCGGCCATCGTGGACGGCACCAGCACGCTCTCGCAGATGGTCTGGGGCCTGATGAGCGGCGGAGCGTGGGTCGACAAGCCGGCCTCGAACCTGCTCGACACCGCGTGCCCGTTCTACGACACCTACGCGTGCGCCGACGGCGGCTACATGGCGGTCGGCCCGTTGGAGCCGCAGTTCTACGCCGCGTTCCTGCAGGGCCTCGGCCTGGTTACCGAGGACCTGCCCGCCCAGTACGACAAGTCCGGTTGGCCGGTGCTGCGCGAGCGCTTCACGGAGCTCTTCAAGTCGCGGACGCGGGACGAGTGGGCCAAGCAGTTCGACGGCACGGACGCCTGCACGACCCCGGTGCTGTCCTGGACCGAGGCGGGCAACCACGCCCACCTGGTGGGCCGGGAGACGTTCCTCGAGGTCGACGGCGTCAAGCAGGTCTCCCCGTCGCCCCGGTTCTCCCGCAGCAAGCCGGAGATGCCGACGGCGCCGCCCTCCACGCCGACCCCGTTGGCCGACGTGCTCACGTCCTGGAAGCGGTAGATACCACTCCTCGCAGGTGACGTGAAGTTCGCCCTCCAGCACGGTGTTGATCTCCGCGTGCTGGTGCCGGCGTGGACGGTGGCGCGAGCATTCGTCTCCTCTGCTGACGGTGCGTCAGGGAGGCGCCGGGACTGCGCGAAACTCCTTGCCCACAACATGCCACCAGGGGTTGATCCCGTCGGGCCCATGGACTACACTTCGAACATATGTTCTGCATATCTGCTTGAGTGCAGTGATCCTTATCGGGACTGTTATCTGACGATCAGTTCGTTCAGCGGGTGTGGATCGGTGGCGACGGCCTGCTGGAGCAGGCGGTAGAAGAGCATGCCGCGGGCGGTGGAGTTGCGCCGGTTGAAGCGGAACGCGTACTCGTCGAGGTAGTAGGGCAGGTGCTCGTCGCTGACCCGGTAGTGCAGGGTGCCGATCAGCCACCGCTTGAGCAGCGAGGCGACCATGTGCACCCC
>NZ_JACDFE010000032.1 GCF_013815995.1 Sporichthya sp. | reverse complement strand
GCCTTCGGGTCGCGCTCGCGGTTCGACCGCAGGTGGGCGACTCCGGCGAGGACGACGGGGCTGCGTTGGCGCATGGGCGCATCCTAATACGGACGACATCCGTCAGGAATGGAGATAGAATTGCCGGTCGTGAGCTCCGAGCACGCCCAACCGGGCCGACCGCGTGACCCGCAGCTGGAGAACCGGGTCAAGGCGGCCGCCATCGAAGTCTTCGGCGCCTCGGGCTGGGCCGGCTTCACCCTGGACGCCGTCGCCCGGCGCGCGGGCGTCGGCAAGGGCTCGCTCTACCTGCGCTGGGCCGACAAGGAGGAGCTCCTCCTCGACGCGCTCGACGCGCTCGACGCGCGGATCGGAATTCTCACGGCCACCGACACCGGAGAGGCGCGCTCCGATTTGGTCGAGCTCGTGCTGCAGTTCCTGCGCCTCTACGCCGGACCGCACGGACCCGCCGCTCTACGCCTCGGCACCGAGCTCCGCGGGGTGAAGGGCATCGAGGCGCACTTCGACGCCATGCGGACGAGCCAGGTGAACGCGGCCCGGGCCATCGTCAGACGCGGCGTGGCGCGCGGCCAGCTACCGAAGAAGACGCCGGTCACCTTGCTGCTGGACACGTTGTGTGGCGGCGCGATGATCCACGCGATGGTCTCCCCCGAGGTGATCGACGCCGGCTCACCGGCGGCGCGGCGCTACGCCGATCAGCTCGTGGACTTCGTCCTCGGCGCCGTCGTCCCACCAGGAGAGGTGAGGTCATGAGAACGCCCTTGACCGACCTGATGGGTGAGCTGGTTCAGGACCACTGATCGGGCGAGTGGTCAGAAGACCTTGCCGAACGTCGCGGTGATGGCACCGGCCAGGGCGATCATCAGGCCGATGCCGCCGGCGCCGATCGCGGCGCCGACGCCCACGATCAGGGCGTCACCGAAAAGCATGCCGAGGCTGACCACGACCACCCCGAGCGCAGGCAAGGTGTCCAGCCCGCTGAACGGCGGCGCGACCACGGCCGCGAGCAAGAGCACGATCACGATCAGGCCGAACGTGATGCGGCCGGGCGGGCTCTCCAGCGTCCGCGCGAACCGGGGCCGCGCCACCTTCTGAACCCGGTTGATCGCTCCGAGCAACCGGCTGCGGGTCTTGTCCGACCGCAACGACTTCAGCTCGCGGCCGGCGAATCGTTCGGGTAGCCAGGGCCGCTCCCGGCCGATCACGAGTTGGACCGCGATCAGCATCGCGATCACATTCAGGACGTCGGTGAGGCCGCCGGTGGGGATGGGCAGCGCGGACGGCGCGGCGAGCAGGACGAAGGACATCGCGAACGCCTGCGGCCCGAAGTGGTCGAGCAGCCCGCGGATCGTCTTCGGTTCGTCCGTCTCCAGCCAGCCCTGCAGGCGTTCGCCCAGCGGCGCGTCGACCGGCGCCGTGCTCGGGTCCTGGCCAGTACTCATGGCCGCCCTCTACCCGAAGGTCGCCTGGCGACGCTAGGACCGCGCGGCGACATAGAGCGACTGCGCACCGAGCCCCACCAGGCGGTTCCGGTCGAACAACCGGGTGGACGCCAGCCCGAATCCCGACGGGTCCAGTCGCGTGGTGCCGGCCATACAGATCCACTCCCCGGTCGGCGGCGCCGCCAGGTGCACGGTCAGCTCGGTGTTGATGAACAGCCAGTCCTGCGGCGAGAGCCGGTAGGAGACCCCGCTGCCGGCGTCGGCCAGCGTGAGCACGCGCTGCAGCCCGGTGGGCTCCTCGTCGCCGACGAGCGGGAAGCGCATCCGGCCCCACACCGCGGCCTTGCCGACCCCGCGCTGGGTGCCCGGCACGAAGCGCCACTGCATGGCCTTGAGGTAGCCGCCGCCCCAGTCGAAGAACGGCTTGTCCTCGGTGGAGAACTCGGGGACGGGATCGACCGGTCCGCCCGCCGGTACCGCCGGCAGCTCGACCTCACCGGCCCGCATCCGCCAGCCCTGCGCCCGCAGCACCGTGCGCCCGCCGGCTTCCGCCTCGGCCTCGACGAGCTCCACGTTCCGTCCCGGCCGCAGGGTGCGGGTGCGCACCGTCAGCTCAGCGACCGGCACCGCGCCGAGGATGTCGATGCTGATCCGGGTCAAGGTGCCCGGCCACGACGCCGGCATCTGCTCCAGCGCGCGGGCCAGCAAGGCCGAGGGCGGGCCTGCGTGCTGGGAGTCCGGTCCCCAGGGTCCGACGGTGTGCTCGGTGGAGCGGTACCGGTCGTCGCCGAGGGGTTCGTAGAACGCAGTCGCCACGGCCTGCACCCTACGGAGGCACGCGGGAGGCGGCTCGGCAGTCAGCGTCCGGCCGTAGCCCTACTACCCGGCCGCCTGCGGGTCGCTCGGCGCCAGTACATCGGTGCATTCGGCCTTCGGCGACCAGGACTTCCAGCCCGTGTTGGCGTCGTTCGAGATGAGCTTCCAGATGCAGTAGGGCAACTTGTGGATGCCGTTCCGCTCGAAGGTCCGGGGGCTGGCCAGCCCGCCCAGCTCGGTGAACTTCTGCCCTCGGAACGAGTAGAGCGCGTCCAGGAACTGCGCCGAGGTGGGGTTGGTGCCCGACAGACCCGCGGAGGCCGCCACCAGCAACGCACCGGCCGCCCAGCCGAGACTCGCCGCGCTGCCGTTCTCGCTGCCCGGGCTGTACTTCGTGCGGGACGCCTGCCAGTACCTCTCGGCCGCGTTGTCGGTGGCCATCCACGGGAAGTGGTTCAGCGGGATGTAAGCATCGCCCATCCATTTGAGGCCCTGCAGGAACTGCTTCTCGTTGCCCACCGACAGCGGGTAGGACAGCACCTTCGGGAAGTACTGCACCTGGGTGCAGCTGCGCGCGATGCGGATCTGGGAGGCACCGTCGAGATTCATCCCGACGACCTCCGCGCCGGCGTTCTTCAGCTGCAGGCACTCCTGGACGTACGAGGGCGCCGTGATGGAGACCTGGATCTGCTTGGAGACGGTGAGGCCGAACTTCGGGGCGAGTTCGCGGAGCGCACGGGCCGCCCCCTCACACGGGCGAGGAACCTCCAGGCAGTAGAGGTTGCCGACGTTCTTCACCTTGAAGTAGTTCGCGGCGCCGTTGACGAATCCGTAGACGGTGGACTGGACATTGCCGCCCTGCGGGAAGATGTAGGGGTGCGTCGCGTCCGAGGTGGCCACCATGTCGGCCCCGACGACCGGAACCTCCAGCTTCTTCAGCAAGGCGGTGGCGCCGTCGATCGAGAGCGGCTGGATGTTGCCGACGAAGGCGAGCACCTTGGTCTTCAGGACCATTTCCTGGATCTTGCTCGCGGCGACCGACGGGTCGCCCTGATCGTCCTCGATGAAGAACTTGATGCGGTGACCGTTCAGCCCGCCGCAGGCATTCTGGGAGGCGACGAAGGTCTCCAGGGCGGGCACCACCGGGGCGAACAGCTCGCCCAGCACTCCCGACAGCGTGGAGACGTTGCCGATCCGGATCTCCGTCCCGGCCGCGGGCTTGCACGGCGCTGAACCACCGAAGATCGCCTGGGTCTCCACCTGGCGCTGGATCAGTCCGGTCAGGCCGGTTGCCGCCGCCGGTGCAGCCGCCGGTGCAGCCGCCGGTGCAGCCGCCGGTGCAGCCGCCGAGCCCTTGGTACCCGCTGTCTTGTCCTTGCCCGGCGCCGCGGGCGCCCCTGGCACCGCTGGGGTGTCGGCCCCCTGCGTCGCCACTGTGCCGCCGGCCGCGGTACCGGGGTCGACGACGCCCGGAACCGCCCCGGTGTCCACCTGGGCAGCGGCGTCCGGCACGCCCGCCTGCGGCGCCTGCTCCTCGGTGGCATTCGGACCTGCTGCCGCCGACTCCTCGATGGCGGACCCGCCACACCCGCTCAGCAACAACGCGAGTGCGGTGGTGACCGCGACGATCGGACCGGAGCAACGCCTGGCTGTGTGCATCCCGAGGACTTCCCGACAGAGGACGAGGTGGGCCAGATCGCGCCACCCCGCCACGCTATGCAGGAGTGACGCGGGTCACCATGGATCCGGATCACCAATTGTCGGGGCCTCGATGTACCGCGGTCACACAACCGCGCGTGGCGATCAACGGCGGCCGCTTCGCCTGTCTGTGCCCGGCAGTCAGCCGACCTCCGCCCGGAGTGACAGGATGTCGGGGTGGACGACTACGTATGCATCTCGCACAACAAGCGCAAGTGCCCGGACCCCGTATGTCGCGGACGGGCGGTTCGTCAGGGCTACGTGGCGCCCAGCACGCGCAAGAAGGTGGTTCCGCCGCCCGTCATCGCAGTCGAGCCCGAGATGCTCTGGGTCGCGGCGCCGGTGGCCAGCTACAGCCGGGACGGGGAGACGCGCGAGTCACTCGCGCACTACGTCGGCGCACCGTGCGGACACGGGAACGTGCCGAAGGTCGCAGACCCGGAGCTGCCGGAGGGCTGGGGGCGGATCGTGGATCCGACCGCCCGCAAGCGCCTCGAGAACGGCGAACGCCTGCCGACCACCGACGGCGCCGAACTCGTGGCGGTCGGCCTCTGCAAGACCTGCGCTCAGCTCAAGCTGTAGCTCAGCGGACCTTGCGGTCCTTCGTACCCAGCGTCGCGAGCAACCAGTCGCGCAGCGTGGGCCAGATCGAGGACCAGGCGTCGATGCCGTGCAGCTGGCCCGGCAGCACCACCAGCTTGGACGCCACCCCCTGCGCGCGCGAGGCGCGGGCGAACTCACGCGCCTGCGCCGGGTCCCACGGCACCTCGAACAGTGAGTGGAACAGCAGCGAGGGCGGGTCCCGCGGGTCGAGCTGGGTGACCGCGGTCGCGGACCGGTAAAGGTCGGGGCAGTCGACCGGCAGGCAACGCAGCAGCAGGTCCGGGATCACGGCGTTGGAATAGGTCGGATCCTTGCCCACCATCAGGATCGGGCTCAGCAGGCCGGAGAGCGTGACCAGGCCCTTGAACCGCTTCTTGCCCGAGCCGTAGGTGGCGACGTTGGCCGCGATCTGCCCGCCCGCCGAGGAGCCGAGCAGCACCAGGCGCTTGGTGTCGACGTTGAACGCCTTGGCATGCGCCCGCACGTAGTCGACCGCGGCGTTCAGATCGTCGCGCTGCGCCGGCCACGGCGCCTCGGTGGCCAGCCGGTAGTTCACCGAGATGACGACGAAGCCCCGCTTGGCCAACTGCACGGCCTTGGGCTCCAGATCGATGCGGTCGCCCATCTGCCACGCGCCGCCGTGGACCATGATCACGGTGCGGACGTTCTTGCCCTTCCGGCCCCGGAACTGCCGCGGGGTGTAGACGTCCATCGTCGAGGCGTTGCCGTACTCCTGGCCGTAGACGTAGGTGGCCAGCCCGGTCCCGGTCCGCGCGGCCACCTGGCCGAAGGTCCGCGACTGCGCCGCGAGCGTCGGCGCGTTCCGCACCGTGCCGGCGAAGCCGGACTTCGCCGGGCCCGGGGTCTCGCCGGTCTGGACCTGCTCCGACCCGCTGTAGGGCGGGTCGTCCGCGCCGAGCGCCGCCGTCTCACCCAGGGCCGCGCCAGCCAGGGCGAGTGTCAGCGCCGCAACGCCGACCCGCACTCGTCCCGGCCTGGTGGTCCACACGAGCGACATCCTGCCCGACGTCGCTGAAAGCATGTCGTGAATCCCCCGCCGGGTGAATGCCCGCGACCGCGGCACCATGCCCCTGACCTGGCGTTTTACCCCAAGTCGTCGGACCGTCCGGCCGCCAACCGCGCCCATTGCGCGGTCGGGCGGCCGTTGCTGCGGAACTGGGCGCCCACGCTGGGGTCGTAGCGCTGCGGCCAGCCCGCAGGCGAGTCCTCCCAGGTCTCCTGGCGGCCGTAGGGGGTGAAATCGAGCAGGTGGTAGCTGGCAGCGCCGGCCTCGCAGCCGCGACCGGTGGTCCAGTACGTCTCGAACACCCGGTCACCGTCGCGCAGGTAGCAGAGGTAGCCGCCGAAGCCGCGCCCGGCAACGAGCTCGTCCAGGGAGTCCCGGACCGAGTACCAGGGCATCGTCCAGCCCATGAACTCGCGGTACCGGGCGCTCTCGGCGTACGGGCCCTGGCAGAACGTCGCGTAGGTGACGTCGCGGTCGTGCAGGAAAGACGGCTCCGGGGCATGCCCGGTGAAGAACGAACAGCCCTCGCACTGCTCGGCGGCCGGCTTCCCGTCGTGCCACATGTGCGTGTACGTGATCAGCTGACGGCGGCCCTCGAAGACGTCGAGCAACGGCACCGGGCCGTTCGCCCCGACCACCGGCAGCTGCGGGTCCACCTCGACCATCGGCAGCCGGCGCCGGTCGGCCGCGATCGCATCACCCTCGCGGGTGTGCGCCTTCTCGCGCACCAGCAGCCGGTCGATCTCGGACTGCCAGGCCGCGCGGTCGGCGATCTGGGGCAGGGGGTAGGTGACGGTCGATCCCATGCGTTCGTCCTTCCCTGGTTCGGCGCAGCACATGCTGCTCTTACAGGTAGGACCGATGACGCGGGCGGAACTCATCGGCCGCGGCGAAGTGACGTCGGGTCAGGACGCGAACTGGTGCTTCAACCAGGGCTTCAGGACCGGCCAGATCTCGAACCACGTGTCGACGCCGTGCAGCGAGCCCTTCAAGGTCACCAGGTCAGCCTGCACGCCCGCCGACTGCGCGGCATAAGTGAACTCGAGCGCCTGCTCCGGGCCCCAGGGCTCTTCGTACTCGGAGTGGAACAGCAGCGCGTCCATATCCGAGGCGTCGACATTGTCGACCGCGGTGGCCGAGCTGTAGGCGGTCGGGCAGTCGACGGGCAGGCAGCGCAACAGCTTGTCCGGGATCACGGCGTTGGAGTACCCCGGATCCGTCTCGGCCATGAAACGGGGGTTGATCAGGCCGGAGAGCGTGACCAGCCCACGGAAGCGCTCACTGCCCGCCCCGGTGGTCGCCACCGCCGCCGCGATCTGCCCACCGGCCGAGGAACCCAGGAGCACGATGCGCTCGGTGTCGACGTTGAAGTAGCGCGCGTTCTGTTGCACGTACGCGACCGCGGCATCGACGTCGTCGCGCTGCGCGGGCCAGGCGGCCGCGGTCGCGAGCCGGTAGTTGACGGAGATCGCGACGATGCCGGACTTGGCCAGTCGGACCGCCTTGGATTCCAGGTCGATGCGGTCGCCGGTCTGCCACGCCCCGCCGTGCACCAGCACCACGGTGCCGACCGCGCGGCCGACCTTCCCGGTCAGCTTGCGGGGCGTGTACACGTCCAGGGTGGTGGCGTTGCCGTGCAGCGAGGAGTACCGGTAGCTGCGCAGCTGGATACCGGCCCGCTCGGCAACCTGGCCGAACGTCGGGGATTCTGAGGCGATCGGCGGCTTGACGGCGTCGCTGCCCGCGAAGCCGGAGGGCGGCGGGGGCGGCGTCTCCCCCGTCGGGACCAGTTCGGACCCGAGGCGGCCAGGTTCGTCGTCGGCGACGGCGTACGGCGACATCCCTGCGAGGACCGCGCAGCACAAGGCGGCGGTCGAGGCAGCGAGGGGCAGGGACCTCATCGGGGACGACTACCCCGCCGCTGAGCGCTCATTCCGAGAAGTCTATGGGTTTTCTCAGGCTGCTCCCGCCGCCGCCGGCGTCGTCTCCGAGGGGGTAACGACCAGGCGCGTCAATTTCAGGTCCCCGCGCCGGGCGTCGTGACCGCAGCCCGGGTGGCCGTGCACGAGCCAGATCGACCGGGACGGCAGCAGGCTCGCGTTGGCGGTCAGGAAGCGTCGGAGTTCGCGGTCTCCGGCCGTCGAGGGGTACCACCACCCCACGTACACCGCCGAGTAGGGCCCGATCGACCCCACGCCGGAGAGCGGCTGGATGTCGACCTCCAGCTCCGGCACCGACGCGATCTCCGTCGCGATGTCGATCGCGCAACTGCTGTCGCAGCCCGACTTGGTCGCGTACGCCACCAGGACCCGAGTGGACACGAAGGCCTCCATCAGCCGAGCTTCATCAGAGCCTCAGCAGAGCTCTGCCCCAGCGCTACCCCGGTTTCGTGCGGTAGAACTCGGTACAGCCATCCGCGTCGCCGACGGCGGCGAAGAACCTGCGCCGCACCACCCCTGGAGGAGACCCGATGACCGCGCTGACCGACTTCACCGCCCGCACGCTCAACGGCGAGGAGCAGGCCCTGGCCGATTACAAGGGCCAGGTCGTGCTCGTCGTGAACACCGCCTCCAAGTGCGGGTTCACCCCCCAGTACAAGGGCCTGCAGGAGCTGCACGAGAGCTACGCCGAGCAGGGTCTGGCGGTGGTCGGCTTCCCGTGCAACCAGTTCGGGCACCAGGAGCCCGGTGACGCGGAGGAGATCGGCGCTTTCTGCGAGCGCAACTACGGCGTGACGTTCCAGATGATGGAGAAGGTCGACGTCAACGGCTCCGAGGCCCACCCGCTGTACAAGTGGCTGAAGTCGGAGAAGGGCGGCCTGCTCGGCGGCAAGATCAAGTGGAACTTCACCAAGTTCCTCGTCGGGAAGGACGGCCAGGTGATCGAGCGCTACGCCCCGACCACCAAGCCGGAGAAGATCAGCGCAGACATCGAGAAGGCGCTTGCCTCCTGACGGGAATACCCCACGAACCCGGACGAGCGGGACTGAACGGACCGGACGAGCACGCCCGAACGGGCCAAAGATCACCCAAGAGCGTGCGGCTTAACCCTTCGATACCCCACCCTGGTTCCAGGACTGACCTAGCCGGGGGCTACGAACATGAGCAGTGCACGCCAGAAGAACCTTCGCCGCGCGGTGGCCACCAGTGGCGCGCTCGCGCTGCTGCTGACCATGGCCGCCTGTGGCAGCGACGACTCGGAGCCGGAGGCGGCGCCCGCGCCGGCGGCCTCGGCGACGACGGAGCCGGACGCGAGCGCTGAGCCGTCCGCGACGGCTGAGCCGTCCGCCGGCCCCGAGGCCGGCAACGGCGTCGGTGCGGTGATGGTGCGCTCGGCGCACATCACCTCGTGGGGCTGGGGCGAGGACGAGATCCGCGAGCCGATCATCGCGCTGATCAAGGCCAAGAAGCTCGACAACGTCCAGCTCGACATCAAGGACGAGGACGGCATCATTGGCTACGACTCGCAGCTGCCCCTGGCCAAGGAGGCCGGGACCGTGTACAACCCGATCCGCTTCGACGCGGCCACGGTCCTCAAGGAAATTCACGACCTCGGGGCGACCGTGACCGGCCGCATCGTGGCCTTCCGTGACCCGCGCCTGGGCAAGTACGCCATGAACAACGGCCACATGGACTGGCTGGTCCAGAACGAATCCGGGGGGCCGTACGCCGCCGGCAACTACGGCACGGCGGCCTTCACCAACTTCGCCAACGCCGACGTGATCGAGTACAACATCGCGCTGGCCGAGGAGTCGGCCAAGCTCGGCTTCGACTCGATCATGTACGACTACATCCGCCGGCCGGAGAACACCGGGCAGGTGTACCCGGGCATCGGCGACCGCAGCACGACCGAGGCGCTGACCGACTTCGTGGAGCTCGCCGCTCCGCGCATCCGCGCGGCGGGGGCCTCGGCCGGTGCCGCGGTGTTCGGCATCTCCGCCTTCGCCCCGTCCTCGGTGTCGCAGGACGTCCCGGGGATGGCCAAGGTCCTGGACTACATCTCGCCGATGATCTACCCCTCGCACTGGAACAAGGGCGAGTACTCGGTGGCGTCCCCGATCGACCAGCCGTACGACATCGTCAAGCGCTCGCTGATGGACTTCAACCGGCTCGTGATCGGCACCAACTGCGAGATCGTGCCGTGGATCCAGAACTTCAGCTGGCCGACTCCGTACACGGCCTCCGACGTGGCTGCGCAGATCAAGGCGGCCAAGGACGTCGGGATCAACAGCTGGTTCCTGTGGAACGACTCCTCGAAGGTCGGGATCGGCGCGCCGGGCCTGCTGGCCGGCGACCCCGCGGACAACGCTCCGGGCGAGAAGATCTACTCGATCAACAAGCCCGGCAACAACTCCGACGGCACCACGGACGTCGAGAAGGCCAAGATGGTCATCGAGGCGTACCAGGCCTGGCTCGCGGACGGCAGGAAGGGCACCTTCGTGAACCCGCTGGACGCCCCGAGCTCAGCGCCCACCTCGGCGTCGACCTCGACGCCGGAGCCGTCGGCCACCGCCACGACGGAGCCGTAACCCGCAACCGCAGAAAGCCCCGCCCATTCGAAACGGGCGGGGCTTTCGCGTCTGTGGGAAGAAGTTCTCCCGCTGATGTCGAGACGGCGGGGTCGGCTCCGTCCCCGGTGTGAAGGCGACCAAGATGGGTCGCAACACCAGCGAGGAGCACTCCGATGGCCAAGTACCTGTTGCTCAAGCACTACCGCGGCGCCCCGGCTCCGGTGAACAACATCCCGATGGACAAGTGGGCACCGGAGGAGATCTCGGCGCACATCACGTTCATGCAGGATTTCGCGGATCGACTGCAGGAGACCGGCGAGTTCGTCGACGCCCAGGCGCTGGCCCCGGAGGGGACGTGGGTCCGGTTCGACGGCGAAGGCCGCCCACCGGTCACCGACGGCCCGTTCGCCGAGACCAAGGACCTGATCGCCGGCTGGATGATGATCGACGTCGACAGCTACGAGCGCGCCCTGGAGCTGGCCGCGGAACTCTCGTCCGCCCCCGGGGCGAACGGGGAGCCGATCCACGAGTGGCTCGAGTTGCGACCGTTCATGGGCGCGCCCCCCACCATCACGGACTGACCCGTCCGGTGATGGACGAGGGCCTGCTCAGGAGCCTCAGCCCCAGTGTGCTCGCGATCCTCGTCCGCCGCGGAGCTGACTTCGCGGCGGCCGAGGACGCGGTGCAGGACGCCCTGATCGAGGCGGTCCGGGTCTGGCCCACCGACCCACCCCGAGATCCGAAGGGCTGGCTCGTCACGGTGGCCTGGCGCCGGTTCCTCGACGCGACCCGGTCGGAGGTCTCCCGCCGGCGGCGCGAGGACCTGCTTGACGAGGAGCCGGCGCCCGGGCCGACGCCCGGGACGGATGACACCCTCGCGCTCTATTTCCTGTGCGCCCATCCCTCGCTGACACCGTCGTCCGCGGTCGCGCTCACCCTGCGCGCCGTCGGCGGACTGACGACTCGTCAGATTGCCGCGGCCTACCTGGTGCCCGAGGCGACCATGGCCCAGCGCATCAGCCGGGCCAAGCGCACCGTGGCCGACGTGCGGTTCGACCAACCCGGCGACGTCGCCACCGTGCTGCGCGTGCTCTACCTGGTCTTCAACGAGGGCTACTCCGGTGACGTCGACCTCGCGGTCGAAGCGATCCGGCTGACCCGCCAGGTCGCCGCCGCGATCGACACTCGCCACATCTTCTACGGCGAGGTGGCCGGGCTGCTCGCCCTGATGCTGCTGCACCACGCCCGTCGCGACGCCCGGACCGCGCCGGACGGCGCCCTGGTGCCACTCCCCGAACAGGACCGCGGCCGCTGGGACACCACCTCGATCGCCGAAGGCGTCGAGATCCTGCAGGCGGCCCTCGCCCGCGACCGGTTGGGCGAGTTCCAGGCTCAGGCCGCGATCGCCGCCCTGCACGCCGACGCGCTCACCGCGGCGGAGACCGACTGGGTGCAGATCCTCGAGTGGTACGACGAACTCGCCCGCCTCACCGACAGCCCGGTCGTCCGGCTCAACCGCGCCGTCGCCGTCGGCGAGGCCGACGGACCTCGCGCCGGCCTGGCTGCCCTCGCGGCGTTGGACCATTCTCTGCCCCGCCACACCGCGGTCGCGGCCTACCTGCACGAGCGCGACGGCGACCTGGCGAAGGCGGCCCGGCTCTACATCGAGGCGGCCCGCCAGGCACCGAATCTCGCCGAGCGCGACCACCTGACCCGTCAGGCCGCCCGGCTCAACGCCCGCCGGTAACGTTCAGGGCGTGCTTCCAGCGGCGGTCCACCTCTGATGCGCCTGTCCGCGGCCGAAGCCCGGGACCGCTTCGTCGCGGCGCGGGTGGCGCGGCTGGCCACGGTGTCGGCCGCCGGCGTGCCGCACCTGGTGCCGGTCACCTTCGCCGTCCTCGGCGAGCAGATCGTGTTCGCCGTCGACCACAAGCCGAAGACCACGAACCGACTGAAGCGGCTCGACAACATCGCGGCCCAGCCGTCGGTGAGCCTGCTGGTCGACGTCTACGACGAGGACTGGACCCGGCTGTGGTGGGCGCGCGCCGACGGCACCGCCACCGTCGCAAACACGGACTCCGAGGTCGGCGCCGCGGCGCTCGACGCCCTCGCCGCTCGGTACCCGGCCTACGTCGAACGCCGGCCAGGCGGCCCCGTCGTCTGGATCGACGTGACCGCCTGGACCGGGTGGTCCGCCAGCTGAGGCTACGAGGCGTTGACCTTCGGCATGATCTCCTCGGCCAGGACCCTGAGGTCGGCCATCGTCTTCTCGGTCGGCACGTCGTTGAAGGGCGGCCAGAGCAGCGGCATGGTCATGCCGGCTTCCTTGTAGGCCTTGAGCCGGTCGGTGATCTGGCCGACGGACCCAACGAGCAGGTTGGTGCCCTTGCCGGCCGGGCTCTGATCCATGTCGACGTCGGTGATGACGAACCAGATCATGCTGCACATGTCGAAGTTGTCCGGGAGCGCCTGACCCATCTCGCCGAGCTCCTGGGAGATCTCGGTCTTCCACCGCTTGATCTCTTCAGGAGTGTCCTGGATCCCGATCCAGCCCTGCAGGCCGTACTTCGCGATGCGCTTCGCCGAGCGCTTCGGGTCCTTCAGACCGCTGAAGTAGATCGGCGGGCCGGGCTTCTGGAGGGGCTTGTGGCCGAACCCGCACAGGTCGAAGTCGGCGAACTCGCCGTGGTACTCGAACAGGTCGTTGTTCCAGATGCCCTGCATGATCTCGATCGTTTCGCGCACGTGCGCGTGGCGCCTGGGGAACAGCTCCGTGGCGCTCGCGGCGGCGAACTCCTCTGGCATCCAGCCGGAGCCGACGCCCACGTTGAGCCGGCCGCCCGCGAGGTGGTCGATCGTGGCGAGCTCGGTGGCGAGCACGCCCGGGGAGCGGTACGGCGTGTCGATGATGCTCATGCCGATCCGGAGCTTGGTGGTCTTCGCCGCCAGCCACGGCAGCAGGGGGAAGCCCTGGAACCACTCGCCGCGCGCGGCCACCGGCATGCCCTTGGGGAACTCGGTCATCATGCCGAACGAGTGCTGCAGCTCCATGCGGTCGGAGGCCTCAGGCACGACGATCCGGTCGAGCGTCCACACGGAGTCGAAGTCGAGGTCCTCGGCCAGGGCCGTGAGGTCCTCGAGCTCCTTGACGGTCACCTTCGTACGGAAGTTCGGAAGGTAGAGAGCAAGCTTCATTGCGTGCGGCCTCCTGGGTTGTGACGGGCGATCGAGCTGAATGCATCATGGCGTGGCCCCCGCGCCGCCGTCGACAGGGAGCGGGTCCAGGTCGGATCAACAAGGGCCTTTGACCCTGGGCCGGGCGCACCCTCGCCCGCGACGATCAAAGCACCGGATCGACAAGGAGCTGGTTATGAAGAACCCACACGACCCCGCAGACCTGATGCTCTCGCCGGTCGCGCTCGCGATCGACGAGCGCTTGGAGGTGTTCGCGACGCTGAACCCCGTACAACTCAGCAACCGCATCGTCGCGGAGACGAACATGCAGCCGCGCGACTCCCGCGAAGCGGCACGCGCTCTGGTCGCCTCATTGACCTACCTGCTGGACACCCACGGGTGGGAGGTCAGTTGGGACGGCGGCCGTGGCATCCGGCTGCACCACCAGAGTCACGACGTGGTGCTCGGCGTTTCGGACAACGTGGCGCAGTACGTCGCCCGGGCTGGGTCGGTGGCGAGCATCTACTCGACGTCATGACCCCCCTGGACCTCAAGCATAGGAGCGGGACCCACCCGGCGGTGCTCGCCCACGAGCGTCAGCGGGCAGCGAGCGCCCAGTTGCGGTTGGCGGACGCCATCACCGCCTTGGCCGGTTCGATGCCGTTCGTCTACCTGCACATCGTGGCGTTCGCGGTCTGGATGCTGGTCGCGGAGCACCGGCCTTGGGCGACGCTGACCCTGGTTGTGTCGCTGGAGGCGATCTTCCTGTCGACCTTCGTGATGATCGGCCAGAACCGGCAGGCCGGCTTCCAACAGGCCAAGGCGGACCACGACTTCCGCGAGCAAGAGCTGGAACTCAAGCTCAACACCGAGATCACCCGGGAGATCCACGCGTTGACCTCGGAACTGATGCGGCGCGAACTGACCCAGCGTCAGGTGCTGCCAACCCGGCTGCTTCGGGGGCGACGGACCGACGGTCCGTGGATGACCTGCACCGGGCCGGTGCGCAGTGCCTTGCGCCCTGGGCACTGACTTCGATCAGCACGGCCCCCGCGCATCTGGGGGACCTACGACCCTGTGCCGGGCCTCGGCGGGCACAGTGCGAGGGGCCAGCCCCAGAAACCGACCCCTCGCGTTCTGCTGTCGCGGGCCCGGAGGGCAGTCTGGATCCGCGACGGCAGAGCCTGTGGCACCGCCCGAGCGAGCCCGAAGATCGAGGCCCGATTCAGGGAGCGCGTCCACAACTGTAGAGCCTTGTGCTCCATTTGCAATACGACGTTCTACGGTCCCGCTGAGCTGATGCTGACGAGCCCCGGCGAGTCGGGTCGCGCCGGGCGGGTACGTTCCGACCGTGACCGCGTCCGGAAGTCGGGAGGCCCCCGCTGCTCCGCGCACCTGGGGCGGGGGGCCCGGCGAGGCGCTGACCGCGTTCGAGACCCTGATGTGGCGGGTCGAGGAGGACTCGACGATCCGCTCCACCGTCGTCGTGGTGCTGATGCTCGACGGCACCCCGAAGTGGGACGAGTTCGTCGCCGCACACGACCGGATGGTCGAGCGGGCGCCGCGGCTCACCCACCGGGTGGTCAAGCCACCGGGGGCGCTCGCGCCGCCGCGGTGGTCACCCGATCCCCATTTCGACCTCGCCTTCCATCTACGGCGGGTCCGGCTGCCGGAGCCCGCCGACGAGGGCGCGCTGTTCAAAGCCCTCGAGCAGACGGCGATGAGCGGATTCGAGCGGGCCCGCCCGCCCTGGCTGGGTCTGTTGTACGAGGGACTCCCCGACGGTCGGTCCGCCTACGCGCTGAAGATCCACCACTCGATGAGCGACGGGAAGGCCATCGTCGCGCTGCTCGAGCTGCTCACCGACAGCGACGCCGCTCCGCAGCGGGACGCGGTCGACCTCGCCCCTGCCGGGCGTTCCCTGAGCCCGCTGGACGTGCTCCGCGCCGACATCGAGGCCTCCGTCGCGGCGGTGCCGGGCGTGCTCGGCGCGACCGGGCGCGTCGCCTGGCGGGGACTGCGGGATCCGGTCGGTGGAGCGGGCGCCGCCGTGCGCTACGGGCGGTCGCTGCGACGCGTCCTGGCACCGGCCAAGGCTCCGCCCTCAGCGCTGCTGGCCCGCCGCAGCTCGAACTGGCGTTTCGCTGCCCTCGACCTCGACTTTCCGACGCTACGAGCCGCCGGTCGTTCCGCCGGATGTTCGCTGAACGACGCCTATCTCGCCGGGCTCCTCGGGGGGTACCGGCGCTATCACGAGGCGATGGGTTCGCCGATCGAGGTGATGCCGCTGACGATCCCCGTCGCGGTGCCCCGGCCCTCCCACACCGTCGGCGGGAACGCTTTTGCTCCGGCCCGGCTGGCCGGCCCGGTCGGGGTCGTGGACCCGGCCGAGCGGATGCGGATCGTCCGCGAGCGGTCGGTGGTGGCGAGAGCGGAGCCGGCACTCAACCACGTCGACGTGCTCGCGCCTCTGGCCGCGCGGCTGCCGGGCACGCTGATCGGGCAGGTGGGCCCGCGCCTGACCGCCGGCTCGGATCTGCAGGCCAGCAACGTCCCCGGCGCCACGGGGCAGCAGTATCTGGCCGGGGTCAGCGTCGAGCGCTTCTACGGCTTCCCGCCGTTACCCGGCTGCCCCGCGATGATCACGCTGGTGACGCACCGTCAGGTTGGTTGCATCGCCGTCAGTTTCGACGCCGCGGCCGTGACAGCCCCGGAGACCTTCCTCACCGCCCTCTGCGACGGCCTCGACGAGGTCCTCGCCCTTGCCGGACCCGACGGACCCCGCACCGTGCGCGTGGGCTGACCGGGGCGCGCGCCCGCAGAACAGCTGCTCGCCTGCGCGTCGTGAGCCGGGTGGAGGACCCCACTGCGGAACACTGCGGTCATGCCCGAGACGGAAATTCCCGACTCGACTCTCGCGGACGTGCGCCCCGGGGGTCCTCGACGGGCGGCGCGGGTCAGCCGGCGTGTCGGCCTCGCCTTGCTCGCCCTGGTCGTCCTGCTCGGCGCCACCACCCTGCTCGGCGTCCACACGAGCTCGGCGACGGCCCGGGCCGAGGGCTACGAGGTGCGCGTCGACTACCCGCGCATCGCCCGCGCCGGACTCGACATCAAATGGCGCGTGACGGTGCGCCATGCCGGCGGGTTCGGTTCGGAGCCCATCACGTTGGCCGTGTCCGCGCGCTACTTCGACATCTTCGAGCACCAGGCCTTCTATCCGGACCCGAGCAAGTCCACCGGCGACGGAGAGATGCTGGAGTTGGAGTTCGACCCGCCGGACGGGGACGTCTTCTCCGTCGACCTCGATGCGTACGTCCAGCCCGCCAGCCAGCTCGGGCGGCGCGGTTCGGTCGTCCTGATGGACGGCGACCGCGAACGGGTGCGCGTGGAATACCGCACGTGGCTGATCCCGTGAAGGCGGTGAACTGATGGAGCTCGTGTTCCGCGCGATCATCGTGTTCGCGTTCCTCTGGCTGATCACCCGCGCCGTCGGCCGCGGCGCCCTGGGCGAGCTCAGCACCTTCGAGCTTTTGCTCTACGTCACCATGGGTGACCTGGTCCAGCAGGGCGTCACCCAGCAGGACACGTCGCTGGCCTCGGCCTTCCTGGCCGTCGGCGTATTCGCTCTGCTCACGGTGGCGCTGTCCTACGCGAGCTGGCGCTGGCCCCGCGCCCGGCCATTGATCGCCGGTGTCCCCTCGATCGTGGTGTCCAACGGCGAACCGGACATCGATGCCCTGCGCGCGGAGCGGCTGTCGCTGGACGATCTGATGGCCGACGCGCGCCAGCAGGGCATCGAGCGGTTCGCCGACATCCGGCTCGCCGTGCTGGAGACCGACGGCAAGATCTCGTTCTTCACCGGATCGGGCGCGCAGAGCGGGGCGCCGGAGTCCGCCGGCGGCTAGTTCCAGCATTCCGTCGACCTCTTCGAGGTCAGCCCAGGTCCCCACAGGAGTTGACCATGCACCCCACGCCGACCCGGTCCCCGACGCGGTGCCGCGCGACCTCGGTGCCGACCTCGGCGACGACGCCGACGATCTCGTGGCCGGGGGCGAGCGGGTAGGACTGCGGCCCCCAGTCGCCCTGGACGGTGTGGATGTCGGAGTGACAGATGCCGGCGTGCGTGATCTGGATCAGGACATCGCGGGGACCGACCTCACGCCGCTCGATCGTGAGGGGAACCAGCGGCTTACCTTCGGCCGGTGCTGAGTATGCGTGGACCTGCAAGAGACTGCTCCTCGTCGTGAAACTGCTCGCGACAACGACGCCGGCGCCCGTGCGCTTCCCTGTTGCCCGCGCGGCAAAGGTCACACCTCGGGCAGGACTCGGAGCGATCCACTCACCGTGTTTCCGGGAGGTTGCGGGCAGCCGTCGACCGATTCGGGTCGCCGAAGGCGACTAGATTGGCTTGAGCGGAGCCGTTCAAGGCGGTAGAGCCGGGCGCCACGCCCGGCGCTCCCTGCCGTTCAGGCAGGAGGACGCGTACGTGTGTCGACTCGTTGGCTGGGTCAGTACGACCCCCATCACGGTGGCCGAGGCGCTCGGCGAGTCCGGCCTGGCCGAGCTCACGGAGCTGTCCCGCCTGCACGCGGACGGCTGGGGCATCGCCTGGTGGGAGGGCGAACGGCTGCGCTCGCAGACCTCCCAACAGCCCGCGCACTCCTCGCCGGAGTTCACCGGGGCGGTGCGTGCGGTCCGTTCCGACGCGGTCCTGCTGCACCTGCGCTGGGCCACACCCGGAATCACGGTCGGGGCCGCGAACACCCACCCGTTCCTGGCCGACGACCGCTGGGCCTTCGGCCACAACGGAGCCGTGCGTCCGGCGGAGGACCTGCTCGCATTTCTGACGCAGGATCAGCGGGCCGCGCTGAACGGTGACACCGACAGCGAGCGCTTGATGCATCTCCTGCTCACCCGTACTGGCGCGCACGGTCTGGACGACGGCTTGCGGCTGACGGTGGCGGACGTGGGCCGGGATCTGACGCCGAGCAGCCTGAACTCCCTGCTACTGGGGCCTGACGAGCTGACCGCGTTGTGCTGCCACTACGTGCCTCCGCCTGGGACAACGCCGGCCCCGTCCCTGCTGCCGGAGGACCAACCCGGGTACTTCGACCTGTGCTGGGCGCGGCTGGGCGACGCGGCCATCGTCGCGTCCGAACCCTTGGGGCAGCACCAATGGGAACCGATCCCCAACGGGACCGCCCTCGTGCTCCGCCGCAGCGATGCCGAGGTTCGGGCCGTCGAGGTGGGGACCTTCCCGCCGGCGGCGCTGGCCCGCGAACAGTCGCGCCGCGAGCTGGCCGCCGCCCCCCACCCGACCGCGCCCACGCCGGGCACGGCGCACATCCGCGTCGGCTGCGACTTCGTGTTCAACGTTCCCGTTCCCGTCGCTGCGGTATTCCAGGTGGAGCCGCAGGACGAGCCGCGCCAGCGCCTCCTCGCCCACAGCCTGTCGTTCCTGCCCGCGGCCGAGCACACGACCTATCAGGACACCTTCGGCAACCGGTGCTCGCGGTTGGACGTGGCACCGGGGCCGTTTTCGCTGCACTACGACGCGATCGTGGAAGTTCCGCGCGCCCTGGACGAGGCCGATTTCGACGCCCCCGAGGACGCCGTCCAGGACCTCCCCTCCGAGGTGCTGCTCTACCTGCTGCCGAGCCGCTTCTGCGTCTCCGACGTCCTCGCCGAGGAAGCGATCAACCGCTTCGGCGGCCTGGACCCGGGCTGGCATCGGGTGCAGGCCGTCGTCGACGCGGTCAACTCCCACCTCACCTTCGGCTACGGCGACAGCTCCCCCACCTATACCGCGGCCGACGCCTTCGCCGCCGGTAAGGGGGTCTGTCGCGACTTCGCCCACCTCGCGATCAGCTTCTGCCGCGCCCTCAACATCCCCGCCCGGTACGTCTTCGGCTACATCCCTGACCTGGACCTGCCGATCGATCCCGCCGAGATGGACTTCGCTGCCTGGATGGAGGTCTGGCTCGGCGGGCGGTGGTGGACGTTCGACCCGCGCAACAACGCGCACCGATCCGGGCGCATCGTCATCGGCCGGGGCCGGGACGCCGTCGACGTCGCCATGGTGACCACCTACGGCCTGGTCGACCTGGTCCACATGAAGGTGTGGGCCGACGTGGTGCTCCCTGACACCGGGCAGGAGGGACGCGGCCCGACCCCTCGGCGATGAGCCGTGCTTGCACCCCCCGCCCCAGGCCGCTCCGCGGGACGTGCCGGTCAGAACGCGACCGTGCGCTCGGCGACGCTCACGCGGCGGGTGCGGACACGCCACGCTGCTTGATCAGCGCACTGCCCGAGGGTGATAGCGGCCCGATCAGCTGGGCTCGAGGGCGATCACGCGCGCCGTCCGCGGCCCGCAAGGTGTCGGGTAGTGGACGCTCTCGCCCTCACGGGCCCCGAGTATGGCGCGACCCAACGCGGAATCGGAGGCGATCACTTCTTCGCCTTCGACCGGGAGGGCAGCCAACACGAACCACCGTCCGCCCTCGCCCTGGTCCAGCAACACGCAGCAGTTCGCGCAGAGAGCGCTGCCGGGATGCGGGTCGTGCGTCGTCGCCAGCTGATCGTTGATGGCCGCGATCTTGTAGTCGACGATCGCGAGCTCCCGCTGCACCTTCACGAGGTCGATTCCCTCCCCCTTTGCGGCAATCGCGCGCAGCAAGGCGGGACGGGCACCGGCACGTAGTCGCAGGCACTCCTGCTCGAGGCGGCCCAGCACCCGGGTTCTCAGCTCCCGGCTCACGCCGTCGCGGGTGGTCTCGACGCTCATGACGGCCATGTCGACGCTCCTCGTGGTCACGCACGCTTCCCGGCGGCGCCGGCGGTACCAGCACACTCCGGTCCGCGTCCGCTGACCAGGGACCAAAGGCACCTCGTCGAGTGCCGACAGGCTCAACAACGACCAGACTCTCAGTCATCGCCGCCGTTCCCTCAAGGGCAGACTGATCACGACCGCTCGACCCCAAGCTGGGAGCACCCATGCCGGACGTCACCGTCATGCTCGGCGACATCACTACCCAACATGTCGATGCCGTCGTCAACGCCGCCAACAACGGGATGCGCGGTGGGGGTGGCGTCGACGGCGCAATCCACCGGGCCGGCGGTCCGGCCGTGCTTGAGGACTGCATCGAGCGCTTCCCTCGCGGCCTCGCGACCGGCGACGCGGGGTGGACGACGGCCGGTGCGATGCCGGCCCAGTGGGTGATCCACACCGTCGGGCCCAACTACCGCGCGGGCCAGCGGGACCGTGCTCTGCTCGTGTCCTGCTACCGGCGGTGTCTGGCGATCGCCGACGAGCTGGGCGCCGAGACCGTCGCGTTCCCGCTGATCAGCGCGGGCGTCTACGGCTGGCCCCACGAGGACGCGGTGCGGGTCGCGATCGAGACCCTCCGGGCGACACCCTCGACGGCGCAGGAGGCCCGCCTGGTCGCGTTCGGCCGGGAGACCCTGATCACCGCGCGGTCGGTGTTCCGCGAGGTGCCCCGGCCGAGCGTGTCGCAACCCATCGACCTACCGCCGACGCGGGCCAAGCTGCACGCTTTCGCCTTCGAGCGCGCCAAGGACCCGGCGAGCGTGACCGAGGCCAAGTTCGGCGGGGTCTTCATCGGTCGGCCGACCGCCGATCCGCAATAGCGACCAGGGTCCGGCCCTGACAGCGATGGGCGAGTACCGGGGGCGGATTCAAGGCCTGCGCCCTTTTCGTCGACCACGCCGGGATGCGTTGAACGAGGTAGAGGGGGTCCCTGTCCTTACCGAGGCCGTGCTCGACGGTCACGGCCTCCCGTAAGCCGTTTCCGCGATCGGTGCCTCGCTCGCGGAAACGGTCCAGGCCCGGAGGTCGGCCAAAGAACGCTCGTACGAGCGTGCCTCGACGTCGTTGGCACCGGCGGCGAGTCGGAACCGGAGCGCTTCGCGGCGGTACATCACGGACGACCTGGCGACCACACCCGCCTTGCGTTCCGCGATCTGCGCGAAGGAGCGGTTCTTCGCGGCCCGCACCCGCGCGATCCGACCGGCCCGTGCGATGTCGCCGTCGAACTCACCAGTGTCCACACCGACCAGCAAACGCGTCCCGGGGACATTCCCCTAGGGAACAAGGACCCTACTCGCCCTGACTCGCCCGCTCCCGCGGCCGGTGCCGCGCCCCACCGGCACCATGGTGGCCCGCGCTTGGATCCAACGGCGGGTCGCCTACCTCCTGCTGGCTCACCTGACAAATAGTCAGACTGATGCCCCGCTCCAGGACCGACCGTAGCGAAGGTCGGTGGCCGGGCCCTAAGCCCCTGTCCGCTTTGGCCCCACACCGGCGAGCCTGAGCACCATGACTGACCAACGCCCGACACCACGTTCCGGCGGACGGATCGAGGTCCGGGCCCTGTCCAAGCGCTACGGGCGGACCGTCGCCGTCGACGCTCTCCTTCGACGTCCATCCCGGCCTGGTCACCGGCTTCCTCGGCCCGAACGGCGCCGGCAAGACGACGACCATGGGGCTGATCCTGGGGCTGGACGCACCGACGTCCGGATCCGCGACCGTCGGCGGCCAGATCTATCGCGACCTGCCCGCGCCACTGCGCGAGGTGGGCGCCCTCATCGACACGGGATCGGTGCATCCCAAGCGGACGGCCTACCACCACCTGCTCGCGCTGGCCCAGAGCAACGCGATCCCGGCCGCCCGGGTGGCCGAGGTGCTCGGGCAGGTCGGGCTGGACGCGGCCGCCGGCCGGCGGGTCGGTGACTTCTCCCTGGGGATGACCCAGCGCCTCGGCATCGCCGCCGCGCTGCTCGGGGACCCGCCCGTGCTCATGTTTCGACGAGCCGGTCAACGGTCTCGACCCGGACGGCATCGTCTGGGTCCGCGGATTGATGCGCGGCTTGGCGAGGAAGGCCGCACGGTGCTGGTTTCCAGCCACCTGATGACCGAGATGGCGCTGACCGCGGACCACCTGATCGTGGTCGGCAAGGGCCGGCTGTTGCGCGACGAAGGAATGAACGAGTTCGTCGAGGCCGGCTCGGAGCACTGGGTGCTGGTTTGGGCCAACCGGCTCGCCGATCTGAGCGCTCTCGTGGTCGCCGCCGGCGGCCAGGTGCGTCCCGGACCCGAGGAGAGCCTGGAGGTCAGTGGCTTTGACGCCGTCGGCATCGGCGAACTCGCCGACGGCCACGGCCGTATCTCGCCTCGAGCGAGCCGGCGAGCACGGTGGCGATGCGGCGCTCCGCGCGACGCGCCCATGAGGAGGCCACGCTCCTCCGCGAGGTGCTGGATCCGTTCCGGCAGAAGTTCCCGACGGTCGCGGTGACCGAGCGGGTCCACCGCCCTCCCGCGGCGCGGACGCTGATGTCGGAAGCCACCGGAGCTCGGGCCATCGTGGTGGGTAGTCGCGGCCGCGGCGCAATCTCCGGGCTGGTCCTCGGCTCGGTGAGCCAGGCCGTACTCCACCGGGCGGCGTCTCCCGTGTTCGTGGTCCCCGTCCTGGGCTCGCGCCGCACCGCGACGTACGGCCGCGGTGCGGGCGGGCTTGGCTGATGACTCCGCCCAGCTTCGAGCGCGCCTTCGCGTGCTTCGCCCGGGCCGAGATCTGACTGCGGGCCAGATCGCTGAGCTCGGTGTCCAGCGTCCCAGACCTAGGCGGGTAGATGTAGCGGGTGTAGATTGAGGGGAAATCCGCACGTCGCCCCGGCCTTCGGCGGCTCCTCGATCTCTGGAGTCTCCTGATGGCCGATCAGTGCGCGCACATTCTGTCGCTGAGCCTGTTCCGGGACCGACCGTGAGCGGGCTCCTCTCCCTCGCTTTGGTCATGGCCGCGCTTGTGGTCGCGTTCGTTGCGTGCCTGGCCTACCTGGCGTGCGCCGGGGCGGCGTCCTCGGTCAGCTACCTGGTCCGACTGTGCCGGCGCCATCACGCGAGACGCCAGGAGGTTCCCGTTCGGGTCCCGGTCCCGGTCCACGAGCTGCCGGCTGCGCTCACCGGAGCCCCGTCCGCACTCAACGAGGTACCCGGCCTGCCGTGACCTGCTCGGCTGGATCCCGCTCTACCAGCTGGTCATCGACCTCGGCAAGATTTACTTCTACGCCGAGCCGCGACCGGCCGGTTCGCCCCATCTCGATCGGGGGGCGGCGCATCCAGCGCCGGGCCGGGCGGTTTCACACCGACATGTTCTGACGCTCCGTCAGTCAATCGGCGTCAGCGGGGCTCCGGCCCGCCCGCAGGCGCAACCCTGGTCCGGGACCTTCTATGTGCTAACTTCTACACATGCGTATGCACATAGAGTTGGACGATGATCTCGTCGCCGACGTCGACCGACTCGCCGGTCCCCGGGGGCGCAGTGAGTTCGTTCGCGACGCCCTGCGCGCGGCGGTGGCACGCCAACTCCGCGCACAGATGCTTCGCCGAGCCGCCGGTTCGATCGACGCCGAGGGCCATGACTGGGACGAGGACCCCGCTGCCTGGGTCGAGCAGCAGCGGCGCGGTGACTCGCGACGGGTGGGCTGATCACCTGTGCTGGTCGTGCTCGACAGCACTGTCCTGATCGACTACTTGCGCGGGCGTCCAGCGGTCAAACGGGTGGAAGCGCTGCTGGCCGCAGGTGAGGACCCAGCTACCACCGCGATCAACGTCGAGGAGATCGTTCGTGGCCTGCGGCCCTCGGAACTCCCCGCGGCCGACGCGCTCTTCGGCGGGCTGCACGTGTTGCCGATCACCGCAGAGGTGGCCCACCAGGCGGGGACCTGGCGACGCGACTTCGCCGCGCGAGGGGTCACCCTGGCACAGGCCGACTGTCTGATCGTAGCGGCGACCTCGGGCGGCGGAGGCCGCCTGGCGACGGGCAATCCAAAGCATTTTCCGATGAGTGATCTGACGGTCGATCACTGGCCCGTCGGAGGGTAGAGGGACCTACCCCGCGCCGCGAACCCGTCTCAGCCACCGGGCACGAGGTCGAGCACGTCCGGGGTGCTGTGTCCGCCCCCGCGGCGCTGCAGGCGTAGGCGGCCGCGAAGGTCAACTCCGGGGCTGAACCGTCACGCCGCCGGTGCGCTCGAGCTTGTGCCACGGCAGGCGGATCCCGGCGAGCGCGCTGATCACCGAGGCGAGGACGACCAGGTACATCAGCTGCCGGTACACGAACTGCTGCAGCGGCAACGTCCACAGCGGTCGCAGCGACTCCCGGTCGAGCCGTAGCGCGTAGGCCCCGCCCAGCAGCTGCAGGATCAGGTAGGCGAACCAGAAACCAGCGACCTTCACCGGATCGAGGAAGAGCAGGCCGTAGATCGCGAAGACGTCGATGACCGGCGCGAGCAACGGCAGCAGCACCTGAAAGAGCATCAGATACGGCAGTCCGACGAGGCCCAGCGACCGGCCCGGGCCGCCCTCGACGACGGCGCGCCGGTGCTTCCAGATGGACTGGAGGGTGCCGTAGCACCATCGGTAGCGCTGCCGCCAGAGGGCGTTCAGCGTGGACGGCGCTTCGGTCCAGGCGCGGGCGCGCTCCTCGTAGACGACCCGCCAACCGGCGCGCGTGACCGCCATCGTCAGGTCGGTGTCCTCGGCCAACGTGTCGGTGCTGACGCCACCGACCGCATCCAGCGCCTCTCGCCGGAATGCCCCGGCCGCGCCGGGGACGGTCGGCATGCAGTTCAGCAGGTCGTACATCCGCCGGTCGAGATTGAAGCCGATGACGTACTCCAGGTGCTGCCAGCGCCCGAGAATGCCACCGCGGTTTCCCACCTTGGTGTTGCCGCTGACCGCCCCGACTGCCGGATCGCGGAGCGGTTGCACGATCAGGCGAACCGTGTCCGGCTCGAACACGGTGTCACCGTCGACCATGACGACGATCTCGTTACGGCAGTGGACGAGCCCGGTGTTCAGTGCTGCGGCTTTGCCGGCGTTCGCCTGCCGGACCACCTCCACCCCCGGCAGCGCGAGCGCCTCCGCGAGGTCGGCAGTGCCGTCGGTGGAACCGTCGTCGATCACCACCACCTGCAGGTCCGGGTAGGTGCCCGCAATGGACCGCAACGTGGCCTCGATGCCGACGGCCTCGTTATACGCGGGCACGAGCAACGTCACGGGCGGCTGCCACTCGTCCTCACCCTGGCGGCGCTTCACGACGCCGACGTGCTTGCGGGCGAACGCCATCAGCAGCAGCAGTCGCAGCACCGAGAGGATTCCGAGCGGTAGGAGCAGCCAGGTGATGCCGAAGGCGAGACCGTCGGCGATCCGGACCGCGAGCACCATGGCGTCGCCCTGCCAGCGGCGCATGGTGTCGACGCCGCGGTCCGCGGAGCCGGGCGTCAGGCCGAGACCTCCGGTCAAGGTCGTGAACTCATAGCCGGCCGCCCGGTAGCGCTCGATGATGCCGGGCAGGGCCGCGAGCGTCTGGGACCGGTCGCCGCCGGCGTCGTGCATCAGCACGATCGTGCCGGCGGATCCGGTCGGGGTGGCGCTGGCGACGATGCGATCGACGCCGGGCCGCTGCCAGTCCCGGCTGTCCTGGTCCGAGAGCGCGACGACATAGCCGGCGTCGGTCACGCGGCGGAGCATCGCGACGTCGCGGTCGGTGAGGGCGTCGGGTGTGGCGGAGTACGGCGGCCGGAACAGCGAGGTGTTGATGCCGGCGGCGCCCGCCAGGGCGAGCTGATCCAAGGACAGCTCCAGCCGCGAGCGCCAGGCCGGAAGCGTCGCCAGGTTCTCGTGGGTGTAGGTGTGGCTGCCGACCTCGTGGCCCTCCGCGAGGGTGCGGCGGACGATGCCGCCGTGCTCCACCACGCGCGAGCCGACCACGAAAAAGGTCGCCGGAACGCGCTCGCGCCGCAGGACGTCCAGGACGCGCGGCGTCCACCGCGGGTCCGGCCCGTCGTCGAAGGTCAGCGCGACCGTGCGTGCGGGCAAGGCCCGGGAGGTGAGACCGTCGGGCCCGCCGTAGACGACCGCGCCGCCGCCCGGGATGCGGGC
>NZ_JACDFE010000233.1 GCF_013815995.1 Sporichthya sp. | reverse complement strand
AGAGCGGACCCGGCCAGCGCATCGGTGTACGCGACCGCTCGACGGAGCTGGCCGGACCCGGGGCCACGGGCGGGGCCGGCCAGCGCCCCGGAGTCCCTCGGCCGTCACCTGGTGGTCGCGTAACGCGTGCGCCGGACGTCGACCGGACGGTCCGCGCGCTGCTCAACCACATCGTCTTCGAGAATCTGGCACACACGGCGCTGGCCACCGGCACCGAGATGCCGGGGCCGGACGCGCTAACCGATCACCTCGGCCGGACCGTCCCCGGCTGAGCACTACCGCACACAATGGCGGCGTGCGCCTGACCCGTGGCCCGAAGTCGCTCCTCGCGCAGTACGAGGGCGCGGCGTTCACCTACCCGGAGGTCGGTGCCACCGCGGGGACGCTGCCTGCCGGCTACCACCACCTGATCCGTCGCACCCGCATCGGCGACGGTTCCGCGACGTTCGAGCAGGCCTCGTCCGCGCTGAGCGCCTGGCGGATGCAGTCCGGCTCCGGACTTCGGGTTGCCACCAACGGGCCGGCCGAGGTCGGTCGCACCGTCGTGCTCGCGCTGGGTCGTCCAATCGGACTCGCCATTCCCTGCCGGGTGGTCTGGACGGTCGACGAGCCCCGCCGGCGCGGATTCGGTTACGGCACCTTGCCGGGCCATCCCGAGTCCGGCGAGGAATCGTTTATTCTCACCCTCGACGACGACGACGCGATCTGGCTGACCGTCACCGCCTTCACCCGGCCCGGCGATGTGGTGGTCCGGCTGTTCGGTCCGGTGGCGCGCGGTATCCAGTCGCACTTCATTGACCGCTACGGCCGAGCCCTGATCCGCGAGGCGAATCGCCAGACGTGAGGCTCTCGCCGATCGCCTGATTGGTCGTCAGACTCCTGTTACAGCAGGGTTTTCAGTGGCTGCCGTGACCAGATGGAACTGTCAGTGGTGCCCTCTACCTTGAGGGCATGGGTGGGGACCTGGTGGAGGCTTTCGCGGACCTGGAGTCCGTTGCCTCGGCCTGCCGCAAGCTGTTGGCCGAGAACTCCTGGCGCCTCGCGGACTCCGACATTGTGGACGTGACCCGCTGCCTGCATCGGGTGGAGTCGACAGTGCGTCGATGTCGGTCCAGGCGGTGAGCGCCGCCGCCGAGCGCAGTGTCCCGGACTCCACCGGCGCGACCTCGACCCGCGCGTGGCTGACCCAATTGCTGCACATCACCCCGCGGGCGGCCAAGGAGCGTGTGCGCCTGGCCGCAGGGTTCAAGGACGGCTACTCCGAGATCGGTGCCGCACTCGGCGAAGCCCGGATCAACTACGCGCAGGCCTCCGCGATCCACGCCACCGTCGAGGCCCTGCCCAAGATCGCGACCACCGAGCAGAAGGACGCGGCCCAGGCCTACCTGCTCGAGCACGCCTCCCATCTGCACGGCGACGACCTGCGCAAGTTGGGCAAGGTCATCGACGCCATGATCGACCCCGACGGGGTCGAGCCCCGCGAAGAGGGCGCCAAGGGCCGGCGCGGTCTGAACATCCGTAACCACCACGACGGCACCCAGACCATCGCCTGGCGCGAGACCGACGAGAACATCGCTCTGGTCAAAGCCGCGATGTCCGCGCTCTCCGTCCCCGTCCCCGCGGTCGACGGCGCGAGGGACGCCCGCGTCCCTGGCCTCCGCCGCGCCGACGCGATGATGGAGATCGTCGCGCAGGCGCTGCGCAAGGGCCGCCTGCCCCGCGCCCGCGGGGAACGGCCCCACCTGGTCATCACCGCCTCGATCGACGCGCTGCGCACCGGGCAAGGGTTCGGCGTCACCGGCTCAGGTGAGTCCCTCTCCGCTCAGGCAGTGCGCCGTCTGGCGTGCGACGCCGAGGTCTTCGGCGTCGTGATGGACCGCTGGCGCGCGCCACGGAGATGGGCCGGCGCAAGCGCACCATCACCCCCACCCAATGGGTCGCGATCTGCGCCCGCGACGTCGGCTGCGCCAGTGAAATTTCTCTGGCCCGGCTGCACCAGACCCTCGGAATTCTGCGTCGCCCACCACCTCCGGCCCTGGCTAGACCTCGGCCCGACCGACCTGGACAACCTCGCCCTGCTCTGCGCCCACCACCACGACGCCGTGCACCACAAGGGCTGGGACATCTTCCTGGGCGAAGACCGACATCCACGGCTCCGACCCCAACCTGGATCGACCCGGAGCGCACCGTAGTCCAGAACACCTACTGGAGCACCCAGCAGGCAATGGCCGACGCCCTCCGACCAGAACCCACCGAACCGGACTGAGCAAACCTGTCCGACCCGGCCGCCGTCAGTGCTGCCGTCAGTGCTGCCGTCAGTGCTTCCGTTAGCGCTGCCGTCAGTACTGCCGTCAGTGCTGGTGCATGTCTCCGAGCGGCACGGTGACGCCGCCGTCGACGACGAGGGTGTGCCCGGTGATCCAGGCCGAGTCGTCGGAGAGCAGGAAGGCGACCGCCGAGCCGATGTCGGACGGAATGCCGAGGCGCTTGAGCGGATACGGCGCGGCCGCGGCCTCCTCGTCTCCGGCGTAGAGCACCTCGGCGAACTTCGTCTTCACCACACCGGGCGCGATCGCGTTGATCCGGATCGTCGGGGCCAGCTCCACCGACAGCTGCTCGGTGAGCGCGATCAGCGCAGCCTTGCTGATGCCGTACACCCCGAGGCCGGGGCTGGCACCCAGGCCGGTCACCGAGGACATCGTGACGATCGAGCCACCGTTCTCGGCCATCCACGCCTCGTGCACCAGGCGGATCCACTCGATGGCGCCGATGATGTTGACCTCGAACACCTTGCGGACTGCCGCCGGCGGAGCCGACAGGATCGGGCCGTACACCGGGTTGACGGCGGCGTTGGCCACGAAGTGGTCGAGGCGGCCGAACGCGGCGATCGTCGCGTCGACGGTGGCGCGGGCGTGATCGGCGTCGTCGGCCTTGCCGGCCACCCCGAGAGCGACAGCGGAACCGCCGAGCTCCTTCACCGCAGCGGCGAGCGCGTCGGCGTCCCGACCGGTGATGGTCACCTTGCCGCCGCGGCCGACGATCTCCTCCGCGGCCGCGAACCCGATCCCGCGGCTCGCGCCGGTGATGAGCGTGACCCGGCCCTCGAACGATCCCTGCCCCATCAGTCCTCCGTCTGTGCCGCACCGGCGTGCGCGCCGGCGAGAAACGCTTCCACATGTCCCCCGGCGACCAGCGCCCGGACCTGCTCCTGGGCCCACGGCGAGATCGTGCTGTCCACCGCGGCCGCGGCCGCGACGAACTCCGGCCATGCCCACCACTCGGCCTCGGCGACCTCGTCCGGGTCAAGCGCGGGCTCGGCGTCCGAACGGGCCAGGAACACCGGGCACAGCTCGTACTCCTCGACCCCGGCGAAGCTGGCCCGGTAGGAGAACTCCGGCAGTGCGAGGGTCAGGTTCGCCGCGGTCAGCCCGAGTTCCTGGGCGAGCCGGCGCACAACTGCGTCGGCTGGCTTCTCGCCGGGGCCCGGGTGCCCGCAGCAACTGTTGGTCCACACCCCCGGCCAGGTCGCCTTGTCCAGCGCCCGCCTCGTCACCAGCAACCGGCCGTCGCCGTCGAAGAGATAGCAGGAGAAGGCCAGGTGATAGGGCGTCACCTCGCCGTGCACGCTTGCCTTGTCCGCCACGCCGCACGGGGTGCCGTCCGGGGTCAGTAGGACGACCTGCTCGGCCACGGCGTTGTCAGAGAAGCTCATGCCCCACCCAGCGCGGCCTGGACAACCTCACGCGCCTCGGCCTGGATCCGGGCCAGGTGGTCCGGGCCCAGGAAGGACTCGGCGTAGATCTTGTACACGTCCTCGGTCCCGGACGGGCGAGCGGCGAACCAGCCGCTCTCGGTGGTGACCTTCAGCCCCCCGATGGCCGCGCCGTTGCCGGGGGCCTTGGTCAACCGCTCCAGGATCGGCTCGCCGGCCAATTCCGTCGCGGTTACCTGATCCGGCGTCAGTTTCCCGAGCACGGCCTTCTGTGCCGGGGTCGCGGGTGCATCGATACGGGCGTAGGCCGGATCGCCGAACTTAGCGGTGAGCTCGGCGTAGCGCTCGCTCGGCGACGACCCGGTGACCGCTTGCAGCTCGGCGGCGAGCAGGCAGAGCAGCGGGCCGTCCTTGTCCGTGGTCCAGACCGAGCCGTCCTTGCACAGGAAGGAGGCACCCGCGCTCTCCTCGCCACCGAACAGCAGCGAGCTCTCGGCCAGGCCGGCGACGAACCACTTGAAGCCGACCGGCACCTCGATCACCGCGCGGCCCAGCGCAGCCGCGACCCGGTCGATCATCGCGGAGGACACCAGCGTCTTGCCGATCGCCGCCGCGGCCGGCCAACGGGCCCGGTGGCCCACGAGATAGTCGATCGCCACCGCGAGGTAGTGGTTCGGGTTCAGCAGCCCGCCGTCCGGGGTGACGATCCCGTGCCGGTCGGCGTCGGCGTCGTTGCCGGTGGCGATGTCGTAGCTCGACCGGGCCGCGATCAGCGAAGCCATCGCGTACGGCGAGGAGCAGTCCATCCGGATCTTGCCGTCCCAGTCCCTGGTCATGAACCGGAAGGTCGGATCGACGAGAGGGTTCACCACCGTCAGGTCGAGGTCGTAGCGGTCCCCGATCTCGGCCCAGTACGCGACGCTGGCCCCGCCGAGGGGGTCGGCGCCGATCCGCACCCCGCCGGCACGGATCGCGTCCAGGTCGACGGCGAGCGGCAGGTCGGCGACGTAGCGGCCAAGGAAGTCGTAGCTGCCGGTGGTGTCGGCGGCGCGGGCCTGGGCCAGCGGAATCCGGCGCACTTGGCCCAGACCCGAGGCGAGCAGGCCGTTGGCCCGGTCCTGGATCCAGCCCGTGGCGTCGGTGTCGGCCGGACCGCCGTGCGGCGGGTTGTACTTGAAGCCGCCGTCCTGCGGCGGGTTGTGCGACGGGGTGATGACGACGCCGTCCGCCAGGGCCTTCGTACGGCCGCGGTTGTGCACGATGACGGCGCGGGACAGGGACGGCGTCGGGGTGTACCCGTCCCGGCTGTCCAGCAGCAGCGTCACGCCGTTGGCGGCGAAGACCTCGATCGCGGTGGCCGCGGCCGGCTCGGAGAGCGCGTGGGTGTCCTTGGCCAGGAACAGCGGCCCGTCGATGCCCTGCGCGGCCCGGTACTCGCAGATCGCCTGGCTGGTCGCGGCGATGTGGTCGTCGTTGAAGCTGAGAGTCAGCGCACTGCCGCGGTGCCCGGAGGTGCCGAAGGCAACCCGCTGCGACGGCTCGGCCGGGTCGGGGTGCTCGGCGTAGTAAGCGGTGATCAGCCTCGCGACATCGACGAGGCCGGCCGACGGTGACACTGTGCCCGCCCCCGGATGGAGCGTCGGGGCGGGCAGCGCGGGCCGACCGGCCTCGGGGTGCACGCCCTTAATGAGCCCTGTGTTCATGGCGTTCAGTCTGCCCAGCGGTGCCGGGCCGGGCCTACCCGGCCCAGGCCACCAGGTCCGAGTCGGGACCGCGCAGGGTCGCCAGCGCTTCCTTCTCCAATTGGCGGACCCGCTCGCGCGTGATGCCCAGCGGGACGGCGATCTCGGCCAGCGTGCGCGGTTTGCCGTCACGCAGCCCGTAGCGCATCGTCAGCACCGCCGCCTGGCGCTCCGGCAGCGACTGCACCATCGAGCGCAGCGTGTCCATCATCGCGTTGTGCTCGGCGATCTCGGCCGCGGCGACCGCGTCGTCGTCGCTGATCAGGTCCGCGATCCGGGTCTCGCCGTCCTCGCCCACGTTCATGTCCAGGCTGACCGGGGCGCGCCCGATCCGCCGCAGTTCCACGACGCGGTCGACCGGTCCTTCGAAGGCTTCGGCCAGTTCCTCGACGCTGGGGTCGCGGCCCAGGCTCGCGCCCAGGGTGCGCTCCAGCCGGTTGAGGCGGGACAGTTCCTCGACCACGTGCACGGGGAGCCGGACCGTGCGGCCGAGCTCACCGAGGCCGCGCTGAATGGCCTGGCGGATCCACCAGGTGGCGTAGGTGGAGAACTTGTAGCCCTTGCTGTAGTCGAACTTCTCCACCGCGCGGATCAGCCCGAGGTTGCCCTCCTGGACCACGTCCAGGAAGGTCGCGTCCCGGCCGGCGAATTTCTTCGCCACCGAGACCACCAGGCGCAGGTTGGCCCGGACCATGTGGTCCTTGGCTGCCGGGCCGTCGGAGGCGAGCTGCTCGAGCTCCAGCCGCCGCTTCACCGTCAACCGCTTGCCGCCCTTGACCGCCGACTCCCCCAGCAGGCGCTCGGCGAACAGGCCGGCTTCGATCCGCTTGGAGAGCTCGACCTCCTGCTCGGCGGTCAGCAACGGGGTCATGCCGATCTCGTCCAGGTAGAACCGGACCAGGTCCGGGTCGCCGCTCTCGTCGGGCCGACCGGCTCGTCGTCCCTGGACCGGCACAGCGCGCTTCGTCGTCGTGGTGTCCTCCTGCCTCATCGGCTTCTCCTCCCCGTTCCGCGGTCGCGCATGCGATTCGCGTGTGGGTGGAACTGCGGATGGGTCCCGGTGTGTTCCCGGAACGGATCAAAACAGAACCCATACCTGACGCTCAGCGCGCACACAGCGACGCTGCGTGAAGGTCCGGTTACAGGTACAACCCGGGCGAACCGTCGTCGAGGCGCTCGGCCGCCACCGCGTGGACGTCGCGCTCCCGCAGCAGGACGTATTCAGTACCCCTGACCTCGACCTCGGAACGGTCCTCGGGGTCGAACAGGACCCGGTCACCGATGACCACGGAGCGCACATGCTGGCCGATCGCGACCACCTCGGCCCAGGCCAGGCGCTTGCCCATCTGGGCGGTGGCAGGGATCAGGATGCCCGCACCGGAGCGTCGCTCCCCCTCGCCGGCCTCGGTCTTCACCAGCACCCGGTCGTGCAGCATCCGGATCGGGAGCTTGTCCAGGTCGGGCTCGCGGGCGGGTTTCACCTGGTCAGCCTATGCGGCGGGTTCGTGAGCCGTTAAAGCCGCGATGCCCCGCAGCCGAAGCTGCGGGGC
>NZ_JACDFE010000031.1 GCF_013815995.1 Sporichthya sp. | reverse complement strand
GCGCCGAGCCCGAACCGGGCTGCGACGTCCGCGACCACGAACGGGCCGTGGGTGCGGGCGTAGCGGGCGACCAGGTCGCCCAGCGGGTCGCGCACCGGCTCGGTGAAGGCTTCCGGGATCCCGACCGGCAGGGGCGCGCCCAGGGCGTCGCGCAGCCGGCCGGAGTCCTCGATCGCCGCCCAGTACTCGTCGCCGGCGATGCGCACCCGGATCGCCCGGCGGGTCTCCTCCAGGGTGGCCAGCCACTGCGCGGTCCCATCGCGTTCCAGCACCTCGGCGGTGGTGACCGGGCCGAGCATCCGCAGCACGTCGGCGACGCCCTCGACGTCGCGGATGCGCCGGTCCTCGGTCAGGCGCTGCAGTTCCGCCTCGACGGTTTCCACCGCGCCGCCGTCGAGCAGTTCGCGCAGGTCGGCCTGGCCGAGCAGTTCGGCCAGCAGCGTGGAGTCCAGCGCGAGGGCCGCGGCCCGGCGCTCGGCCAGCGGCGAGTCGCCCTCGTAGAGGAAGGTAGCGACGTAGCCGAACAGCAGCGAGCGGGCGAAGGGCGACGGCACTGGGGTCTCGACCTCGACCACCCGCACCTTGCGGTTCTCGATGTCGGTCATCAGCTCGATCAGGCCGGGGACGTCGAAGACGTCCTGCAGGCACTCCCGCATCGTCTCCAGCAGGATCGGAAATGACGCGTACTCAGAAGCGACCTGGAGCAGGTGAGCCGAGCGCTGGCGTTGCTGCCACAGCGGCGAGCGCCGGCCGGGGTCGCGGCGCGGCAGCAGCAGGGCGCGGGCGGCGCATTCGCGGAACCGGGAGGCGAACAGCGCCGACCCACCGACCTCGGCGGTGACCAGGGCGTCGATCTCCGCCGGGTCGAGGGTCATCGGCACGGCCTCGCCGAGGTCCTCGACGTCAGGCAGGCGCAGCACGATCCCGTCGTCGGCGTGCATGGCCTGCACGTCGACGCCGAAGCGCTCCCGCAGCCGCGCGGAGATCGCCAGCGCCCACGGCGCGTGCACCTGTGCTCCGAAGGGGGAGTGCACGCACAGGCGCCAGTCGCCGAGCTCATCGCGGAACCGCTCGACCACGATGGTGCGGTCGTCCGGCACGTGGGTGGTCGCGGCCCGTTGCTCGCCGAGGTAGATCAGCAGGTTGTCCGCGGCCCACTCGTCCAGGCCGGCCTTGGCCAGCCGCTCGCGGGCGGCGCCGTCGTCCAGGCGGGCAAGCTCTCGCAGGAACCCGCCGAGAGCGCGACCCAGCTCCAGTGGCCGCCCGATCGAGTCGCCGTGCCAGAACGGCAACCGCCCGGGCTGGCCGGGCGCGGGGGAGACCAGCACCCGGTCGTGGGTGATCTCCTCGATCCGCCAGCTCGACGAGCCGAGGGTGAACACGTCGCCGACGCGGGACTCGTAGACCATCTCCTCGTCGAGCTCCCCGACGCGCCCTTTGCCTTTCTCCACGGCAGTGCCAACGAGGAACACCCCGAACAGGCCGCGGTCGGGGATCGTGCCGCCGCTGGTGACCGCGAGGCGTTGCGCGCCCGGGCGACCGGACAGGCTCCCGTTGACCCGGTCCCAGACCAGTCGCGGCCGCAGCTCGGCGAACTCGTCGCTGGGGTAGCGGCCGGAGAGCATGTCGAGCACGGCCTCGTAGGAAGACTGCGGCAGGCTCGCGAACGGCGCCGCCCGGCGGACCAGGTCGAGCACCTCCTCGACCGACCAGTCGTCCAGGGCCACCATCGAAACGATGTGCTGGGCGAGCACGTCGAGTGGATTGCGCGGAATCCGGATCGCTTCGATCTGACCCGCCGTCATGCGTTCGGCGACCACCGCGGTCTGCACCAGGTCACCGCGGTGCTTGGGGAAGACCACACCGCGGGAGATCGCGCCGACCTGGTGGCCGGCCCGTCCGATCCGTTGCAGGCCGCTGGCGACCGACGGCGGCGACTCGACCTGGATCACCAGGTCCACCGCGCCCATGTCGATGCCGAGCTCGAGACTGGAGGTGGCCACCACCGCTCGCAGTCGGCCGGTCTTGAGCTCGTCCTCGATAATCGCGCGCTGTTCCTTGGACACCGAGCCGTGGTGCGCCCGGGCGAGTACCTCGGGGGCACCTCGGGAGGCGCCGCTGGCCATGATCTGGGCCGGTTGCACGGCGCCGGCGTCGGGCAGGTCCGCGCCGCTGCGCTCGTAGGCGATCTCGTTGAGCCGCTGGGTCAGCCGCTCGGCGAGCCGGCGGGAGTTGGAGAACACGATCGTGGAGCGATGGGCGTGGATCAGGTCGACGATGCGTTCCTCGACGTGCGGCCAGATCGAGGTGCGCGGCTCCGCGCCGGCGGCCGAGCCTTCGAATTCCGCGGTCGGCACCCCGAGCTCGCGCATGTCCTCGACCGGCACGACCACCGAGACCTCGACGGTCTTCTGCGCCGGTGGCTTGACCACGACGGTTTCGGCGGCGCCTCCCAGGAAGCGCGCCACCTCCTCGACCGGGCGCACGGTTGCGGACAACCCGATGCGCTGGGCGGGCTTCTCCAGCAGCGCATCGAGGCGCTCGAGCGAGATCGCCAGGTGCGCGCCGCGCTTGGTGGCCGCGACTGCGTGCACCTCGTCGACGATTACCGTCTCGACGCCGGCCAGTGACTCCCGGGCCCGCGAGGTGAGGAGCAGGAACAGCGACTCCGGAGTGGTGATGAGGATGTCCGGCGGCCGGGTGGCGAACTTGCGTCGCTCGTCGGCGGGGGTGTCGCCGGTGCGCATGCCGACCTCGACGCTGGGCTCGGGCAGCCCGAGGCGCTGTGCGGCCTGGCGGATGCCGGCCAGTGGCGAGCGCAGGTTGCGTTCGACGTCGACGGCGAGGGCTTTGAGCGGGGAGATGTAGAGCACCCGGCAGCGTCGCTCCCGCTCGGGCGGGGCCGGGGTGGAGGTCAGGGTGTCCAGCGCGGCCAGGAACGCAGCCAGGGTCTTGCCCGAACCGGTGGGCGCGACGACCAACGCGTGGCGACCTGACCGGATGGCCTCCCAAGCCCCGGCCTGGGCGGCCGTGGGCGCCTCGAAGGCACCGGCGAACCAGGCCCGGGTCGCGGGCGCGAACCCGGCCAGCGGATCGGGGGCGGTGGCCATCGGTCCATCCTGCCCGGCGGTACCGACAGTCGCGGATCTCTGTTGCGCCCGGAGCGTGATGTCTTAGAATATGGGACGACAATCTCAAGAAATGAGACGCCGATGAGCACCTACACGCACGGCCACCACGAGTCCGTACTGCGCTCGCACCGCTGGCGGACGGCGGAGAACTCCGCGGCTTACCTGCTGCCGTACCTGAAGTCCGACCAGCGCCTGCTCGACGTCGGGTGTGGTCCGGGCACCCTCAGCCTGGACCTGGCCGCGCGGGTCGGGTCGGTGACTGCACTGGAGCAGACCGAGGCTGCGCTCGACCTGGCGCGGGCCGAGGCGGAACGTCAGGGTGCGACCGACGTCGAGTTCCGCGTCGGTGACGTGCAAGCACTCGACCTGCCCGACGACTCCTTCGACGTGGTGCACGCCCACCAGGTGCTCCAGCACCTCGCCGATCCGGTGCAGGCGCTGCGCGAGATGCGCCGGGTGACGAAGCCCGGCGGGATCGTGGCCGCGCGCGACAGCGACTACGCGGCGTTCGCCTGGTACCCGCGATTGCCCGTGCTCGACGACTGGTCGGCGCTCTACCAGCGCTGCGCCCGTGCCAACGGCGGCGAACCCGACGCCGGCCGTCGGATGCTGTCCTGGGCGCGGGCGGCCGGCTTCACCGACATCACTCCGACCGCCGCGGTATGGTGCTTCGCCAACCCCGAGGACCGGGACTGGTGGGGCGGGATGTGGGCGGACCGGATCCTGCAGTCGGCGATGGCCACCCAAGCGCTCGAAACAGGGTTTGCGACCCCCGAGGACCTGCGGGCGATCTCGCAGGGCTGGCTGGACTGGGCCGCCGCCCCGGACGGGTGGATGCTCATCCCGCACGGGGAGATCATCGCGCGGGCCTGACGCTGCGGATGACATCCGTTGGTGTTGCTGCGGATCAGCGGTAGCCGAGGCGGATGTACAGGTCGCGGAGCAGGGCGATCTCGGCCCCGTGGTGGATTTACTCCCGGCTGATGTGCAGGACCAGGGCGGCGTAGGGGAACTGCTCGTAGCCGGGCTCGCCGCAGGGTGCTGCGAGCTGGTCGGCGGAAAGGCTGCGGACGCCCTCGATCCAGCCCTTGTACGTCTCGTCGAGTTGGGCCAGGGCGGCCTCCGCGGTGCCGGCGTAGTCGAAGTCGTTGTAGTCCATCTGCGGTCCGCCGAAGTGCGTCGCCACCCGCGCGCCGAGGACGCCGACGATCACGTGCGCCAGCCGCCACGCGATCGTCGTCACCGGCGCCGGGTCCGTCGGTGGGCCGAAGTCGACGGTGAAGGCCCCGGTGCCGCCCTGGACCGGGGCGGTGCTCTCGCCCCGCGGCCGCACGTTCCAGCAGTTCGGCACCGGCTCCCAGAAGTACTCGTCGTCGGTCAGGCCGTCCAGACGGGGCCGCAGCTGCCCCGTCCAGTGCATGTCCAGCTGTTCGACCAGGGCGTTGTTCCAGTCCATGCCCTCAGCCTGCTCCACCCGGGCCTGGCGGAAACCCAGGGGTGCCGAGCCGGTTGGCGCAGGTAACGTGCGCGGGTGAGCGCGACCAGGGACGAGGCATCGACGCAGGAGGGGTCGACCGCCCTCGGCGCTGCACCTGCGCTGGTCTCCGCGCGTGGCCTGGTGAAGGCCTTCGGGGAGGGAGACAAGCGCCGGGTTGCCGTCGACGGGATCGACGTGGAGGTACTCGAGGGGGAGGCGTTCGGCTTCCTCGGCCCGAACGGTGCCGGCAAGAGCTCGACGATGCGGATGATCGGCTGCACCTCGCCGGCCACCGGCGGCACGCTGCGCGTGCTGGGCCTCGACCCGGCCACCGACGGCCCGGCGATCCGGGCCGGTCTGGGCGTCGTGCCGCAGGAGGACAGCCTGGACGGCGAGCTGACCGTGCGGGACAACCTCGTGATCTACGGCCGCTACTTCGGGCTGCCCTGGAAGGCGTGCCGATCCCGGGCCGACGAGCTGCTGGAGTTCGTCCAGCTCTCCGACCGCTCGGACTCCCGGGTGGACACCCTCTCCGGCGGAATGAAGCGCCGCCTCACGATCGCCCGCGCGCTGGTGAACAACCCGCGGATGGTGTTGCTCGACGAGCCCACCACCGGGCTGGACCCGCAGGCCCGCCACGTCGTGTGGGAGCGGCTCTTCCAGCTCAAGCGTTCCGGCGTGACCCTGATTCTGACGACCCATTACATGGACGAGGCCGAGCAACTGTGTGACCGCCTTGTCGTGATGGACGCCGGCCGGATCGCGGCCGGGGGTTCGCCGCGCGAGTTGATCGCCGCCCACTGCACCCGCGAGGTCGTCGAGGCCCGCCCCGCCGACGGGGAGACCGCGCGCCCGGCCGAGGTGCTCGCCTCGTTGGCCGAGCGCATCGAGGTGCTGCCGGACCGGATCTTGCTCTACACCGATTCCGGCGACGACACCGCCGCGGCCGTGACGCACCATCACGAACTGGACCTGGCGTCGGTGCTGGTCCGCAGGGCCTCGCTGGAGGACGTGTTCCTGCGGTTGACCGGCCGCACCCTGGTGGACTGATGCGGACCGCTCTGCCCGCCATGGAGTACTGGCTACTGCGCAACCGTCGGTACTGGCGCACCCAGCTCTCGGCGATGACCGTCGGCCCCGTGCTCTACCTCGCCGCGCTCGGTCTCGGTGTCGGGTCGCTGGTCGACGACAACGTCGGCGCCGACGGCGTGCAGGGCGTCGACTACCTCGCGTTCATCGCGCCCGGTCTGCTCGCGGTCACCGCGATGCAGCAGGGCTTCGAGGAGAGCTCGTGGCCGGTGATCGGCGCGTTGCGCTGGTGGGGCAGCTATCCGGCGCAGCAGGTCACCAGCCTGCGCACCCGGGACGTGCTCACCGGGCACCTGCTCTACGTCACGGTGAAGCTGACCGCGGCGGTCACCGTCTTCACCGCGATCGCCGCCCTGTTCGGCGCGTTCGACTCCGCGTGGGTGCTGGCCGCGGCGCCCGCCTCGGTGCTGTGCGGGGTGGCCCACGCGGCCCCGATCGCCGCGTTCTCGATCACCCGCCGCGTGGAGATGAGCATCGCCGCGTTCTACCGGTTCGTGATCCTGCCGACCTCGCTGTTCTCCGGGGCGTTCTTCCCGATCTCGCAGCTGCCGGCGGGGCTGGAGCAGGTCGCCTACGTGACCCCGCTCTGGCACGGCGTCGACCTGTGCCGCGACCTCGCCCTCGGCGAGGCGACCTTCGCCGCCAGCCTCGGCCACGTCGCCTACCTGGCCCTGTGGGCGGTCGGCGGTTACCTGCTGGCCCTTCGGCTCTATGCGCGGAGGTTGGCGCCGTGATCGGCCGCGTGCTGCCACCGCTGCCGCGGACCGCGCGCCCGACGCTGGGGGCCGGCCGCCACCTCGTCGAGCGCAACGCGCTGTTCTTCCGCGGGCACGTGCTGGTCATCCTCGGGGGCTTCTTCGAGGCGCTGTTCTACCTGCTCTCGATCGGTATCGGGGTATCCGATCTGGTCGGCGACGTCGAGGGACCGGGCGGGAAGACGCTGGAGTACACCGAGTTCGTCGCCCCGGCGATGCTCGCGGCCTCGGCGATGAACGGCGCGGTCATGGAGTCGTTCAACATCATGGCAAAGCTCCATCTGAGTAAGGCGTACGAGGCGGTGCTCGCGACGCCGATCACGATCCGGGACATCGCGGTCGGGGAGATCACCTGGTCGTTGATGCGCGGCGGGGCGTACTCGGCCGCGTTCCTCGCCGTGATGGCGTCCCTGGGCCTGGTCTCGTCCTGGTGGGCGGTGCTGGCGCTGCCCGCGGCGTTGCTGGTCGGGTTCACCTTCGCCGCGCTCGGGCTGGCCGCGGTCTCGGTGATCCGCGGTTGGCAGGACTTCGAGTGGGTGATGACCGCAGTGCTGCCGATGTTCCTGTTCTCCGGAACCTTCGCCCCGCTGTCCACTTACCCGGACCCGGTGGCCTGGCTGGCCCGGGCGATGCCGCTCTATCACGGGGTCTCGCTGCTGCGCGGGCTCACGACCGGCGCCGTATCCGGCGTCCTGCTCGTGCATCTGCTCTATCTCGTCCTGCTCGGCGTCGCCGCGTTCTGGGTCGCAACGCGGCGGCTCGAGGCGAACCTGCTGACCTGAGGTCAAAGGCGGGGACCGTAGGCTGAACTTCCCGCGTCAGCGTGGCTGTTCAAGTCCTCGCCCAGAAGGAGCCGCCCGTGCGTGTCGCGGTGCTGGGGGCGGGGCTCCAGGGTGCGTGTGTGGCGTTGGAGCTGGCCGAGGTCGGGATCGCGGTGGACCTCTACGACCGTGAGGATGCCTGCCTCACCCAGGCCTCGGCGCAGAACGAGGGCAAGATCCACCTCGGTTACGTCTTTGGCAACGACCGGACGCTGAACACCGCACGGCTGATGATCCGGGGCGCGGCGGTCTTCGAGCCCACCCTGCGGCGTTGGCTGGGTACCGACCTCGACCGGGTGCCGGTCTCTGCGCCGTTCCACTACGTCGTACACCGCGACAGCCTGCTCGCCGCGGACGAGGTCGGTGATCACCTGGCCGCGTGCCACGCGTTGGCCGCCGGCGAGTTCCCCGCCGCTGCCGGGTACTTCGGCTCGGACCCGCACCGCGCGCCGCAGCGGCTCACCGACGCCGAGCGGGACGCGGTGTTCGGGACCCGCACCGTGGCCGCCGCGTTCCGGACCGCCGAGATCGCGCTCGACCCGGAGGCACTCTCGGTGCTGTTGCGGGCGCGGTTGCTAGCTGAGCCGCGGATCACCGTGCACCTGGGCACCGAGGTGCGCGCGGTCGAGCCCGACGGCGATCGGCTGCGGGTGCGCTTCGACGTGGGCGGTGGACTGGCGTCGGAGTGTTACGACCACGTCGTCAACTGCCTGTGGGACGGAAGGCTGGGCGTCGACGCGACCATGGGGCAACGTCCCGACCGGCCGTGGCTGTTCCGGATCAAGCACTATCTGCGGGTGTGTGCGCCCGGGCAGGGCGCGCAGATTCCGTCAACGACCATCGTGCTCGGCCCGTTCGGCGACGTCGTCGTCCACGGCGACGACCTGTACCTGTCCTGGTATCCCGCGGGCAGGCAGGGCATATCGGCGGAACTCGAGCCGCCCCCTTGGCCCCGCGTCCTGGACGAGTTCCAGGCCAAGGAACTCTGGCACGACGTCCTGGGCGGCCTTGTCGGAGTCGTCCCCGCGTTGGAGGACCTGACGCCCAGCACGGTGTCGTCGTGGTCGGCCCGCGGGGGAATCATCTTCGCCTGGGGTAGCTCGGACATCGACGATCCCGGCAGCGGCCTACACCAGCGGTCCGCGATCGGTCCGCAGAGCCACGGCACCTACCACTCGGTAGACACCGGCAAGCTGACCATGGCGCCGCTGTTCGGCGCGCAGGTGACCGACCGGATCCGGGCGACCGGGCGGGCGCGATGAGCGACGAGCACGTCGTCACGGTCGGCGTGCCGGTCTACCACGGAGAGCAGTTCCTCGCCGAGACACTTGACTCCATCCAGGCGCAGACCTACCGCGAGCTGCGGGTGCTGATCTCGATCGACGGTCCCGACCCGGTGTGCGAGAAGATCGCCCGTCCATTCCTCGCCGACGACCGGTTCGGTCTGACGGTCCGCCAGAAACGCTCTGGTTGGGTGGGCAACATCAACGGGCTGATGCGCAACACCGGCTCCGCTTTTTGGTGCTACCAGCAGCAGGACGATCTGATCGCACCGGAATACCTCGAGCGTCTCGTCGACCACCTGCTTGTCACCCCGCAGGCCGCGGTGGCCTATTGCGATCTGCAGGCGTTCGGGCAGGCCGACTGGTCGATGACCCAGGACTCGCTGACCGGGCACCCGGTGACCCGACAGCTGACGCTGCTGCACGAACACCTCCCGGCAATTGCGTTCCGGGGTGTGACCCGCACCGGGGCGCTGCGCGAGATGGGCCGGCTACCGGCGAATCCGGTCGGCAGTTTCGCCGTCGACACGGTCTGGATGGCCGCGATGGCACGCTCCGGCGAATTGCACCGGGTACCCGGCTACCGGTACCGCAAGCGCTACCACGACGACAACACCCACACTAAGTGGCCGAACTGGCCGGCCCCGCGCCGGCAGCGCGCTTGGGCCACGCACTGCGCGGACATGCTCCAGGAAGCCCTCAGAACGCCGTACCTGACCGTGCAGCAGCGCCGGCTGCTGTGGGCTGCGGCGGTTAGCCGGCTGACCGATCCGCGGCTTGCCGGGGCATACGTAGTCCCCGCCGAGACCGGCCCCGCCGAGCGAGCCCGGCTGCTGGAGGTGTTCACCGCCCGGATCCGGGCGCATCGTCCGGCCGTTGAGGCGGAGCTGGACCTCAGTACCCCGGAGCTCACCGGCTGGACCGCGGACTTCCACCGCGCCGAGGGTGCGGCGCGGCCTGCCCGGCTGCGGCATGAACTGGCGGCCGTGGCTCCGCCAATCGTGCTCAAGGGTTCCCGAGCCGTGCGTAAACGTCTCGCAACAGCTAGAACTCGGCGCGGTAGTGATTGAGCGCGAGGGTGGTTGGCTTGCGCGATGAGTAACCTGCTGGGGGCGCTGCGCCAGGCCGACGCCGGCTTCGACCTGAGGCTGCGTCAGGTCCGCGGGGAAGATTGGCACCGGCCGACGCCGTGCGTCGACTGGGACGTCTACCGGCTCGTCAACCACGTTGTGGTCGGCGGCGGCCGGTACGGCCGCCTGGTGCGGGGCGGCACGCGTGAGGACTTCATCGCCGAGCGGCAGATCGACGCGCTCGTCGACGGTGCGGTGCCGGCCTGGGAGTCCAACGCCGCGCTCTGTGCCGCGGCGTTCGCGGAGCCGGGGGCGATGGACCGGATCGTGCCGTTCTCCACCGGACCGATCCTGAGTCGGATCCTGCTGCAGATCCGCGTCGTCGAGGTCTTCGTGCACACCTGGGACCTGGCCCGCGCGCTCGGTCTCGACGAGTCCGTCGACGCCGACCTCGCGGCGTTCGCGCTGCGGGTCTGGCCGGAGAACGGGCTCCCGCTCGGCGCCGGGGGAGTGCCGTTCTTCGAGACTCCGACGGCTGGCTCGGCCGCGTCCGATCTGGAGGCTCTGCTGCGCCTGACCGGCCGGCTGCCCTAGAGACCCCTCAGCCTGTCGTCCGGCCCTTCGCGCGCAGCGTCCGCTCCAGGATTCCGAGGGTCGCCTTGAGGGCCAGTTCGGAAATGATCGGGAAGATGTTCTTGGCCCGCCCCTCGGGGTGGATATCGCTCCAGTCGTAGTAGCTCGTGACCTTGGTGCCGCCCTCGGCCGGCTCCCCGCGGTAGCCGTAGACGTGCCCGATCGGGAAATCGCCCAGGGATTCCCGGTCCATGTGGATGACGAAGGTGTCCCCGGGGCTCGCCGGGATGATCCGGGAGACCTCAAAACGCTCATCAGCCATGCGCGCGATCCTGGCACCCGCCGGAGCTGGGTACCATGGGGGCGACCCCGATCGTCTTTTCGCAGGAGAGCCACGTGTCCGGCAAGCAGTCAAAGACTTCACGCGCGTCAGTTCGCGCCGGTGCGGGCGCGGCCTCCGGTGCGGTTTCCGTCCTCGGCGAGGTCAAGTACGTGATCCCGCTCAACGGCGGCAAGAACGCCTACGTCCGCAACATCACCACCGGGCGGACCCCGAACCTCAGGACCAACTCCGACGCTTTCGTCGAGGAGATCCGCACCCTGGCCGCGGCCGGGCACGGCGCCAAGATCAAGGCCGAGCTGGAGGTGCTCGCCAGCGAGGCCCCCGGCCACGGCTGGGACGACACCCTCAAGCGTCTGGTCGAGGCCGAGGCCCTCAGCTAGATCCATAGCGCACCGAACCGCCCCCGCCACCCGGCGCGGGGCGGTTCGTCGTTTTCGGCGTCGGGCAGAATTTCGGCATGCGGCTGACGGACTTCTGGGAGCGGATGCGGGCCGAACTGGGGGAGGGCTACGCCGATTCCTACGCCCGGGACACCGTGATCGCGGAGCTCGGAGGCCGGACGGTGGAGCAGGCACTGGCCGCCGGCGAGGAGACCAAGGCGGTCTGGCGGGCGGTCTGCGGCGCCCTCGACCTGCCGCCGGCGAGGCGCTGAGACGACCTCCCGGGGACGCGTCTGGTGACCACCGGGACGCGTGGGACGAAACTTTGTTCGAACGATCGGCGTGGTGTATTTCCTCGAACGGATGTTCGAGCTAGCTTTTCCACAACGCCGCGGCATCCACAGATCTCACCTCGGCGGATCCGATTGTCGGACCCGCCTGCAAGTGTCGCCGCCGACGGAGAACCGACGACCCGAGGGTGGGGACAGAACATGGCTCAGGCAGACCGCGAGAAGTCGCTCGACACGGCGCTGGCGCAGATCGAGCGGCAGTTCGGCAAGGGTTCGATCATGCGGCTCGGTGACGACACCCGGGCCCCCGTGGAGGTCATCCCGACCGGGTCGGTGGCCCTGGACGTGGCCCTCGGCATCGGCGGGCTGCCCCGCGGCCGCGTGGTCGAGATCTACGGCCCGGAGTCCTCCGGTAAGACGACGGTCGCCCTGCACGCGGTGGCCAGTGCCCAGCGTCTGGGCGGCGTCGCTGCCTTCATCGATGCCGAGCACGCGCTCGACCCGGAGTACGCGAAGAAGCTCGGCGTCGACACCGACGCGCTGCTGGTCTCGCAGCCGGACACCGGTGAGCAGGCCCTGGAGATCGCCGACATGCTGATCCGCTCCGGCGCGGTCGACATCATCGTCATCGACTCGGTCGCCGCCCTCGTGCCGCGCGCCGAGATCGAGGGCGAGATGGGCGACTCGCACGTCGGCCTGCAGGCCCGCCTGATGAGCCAGGCGCTGCGCAAGATCACCGGCGCGCTGAGCAACACCAACACGACCTGCATCTTCATCAACCAGCTGCGCGAGAAGATCGGCGTGATGTTCGGGTCGCCGGAGACCACGACCGGTGGACGGGCGCTGAAGTTCTACGCCTCGGTGCGCCTGGATATCCGACGGATCGAGACGCTCAAGGACGGCACGGAGCCGGTCGGCAACCGGACCCGGGTCAAGGTCGTGAAGAACAAGATGGCCGCGCCGTTCAAGCAGGCCGAGTTCGACATCCTCTACGGCCATGGCATCAGCCGCGAGGGCGGCCTGATCGACATGGGCGTCGAGCACGGCTTCGTCCGCAAGTCCGGAGCTTGGTACACCTACGAGGGCGATCAGCTCGGCCAGGGCAAGGAGAACGCCCGCGTCTTCCTGCGCGACAACCCCGACCTCGCGAACGAGATCGAGAAGAAGATCAAGGAGAAGCTCGGCATCGGCCCGCAGGTCGACAAGCCGGCGGACGAAGGCACCCCGACCGACTTCTGAGCGGTCAGGGGAGAACAGCGATGGCGGCGCGTCAACGGCGCTCCCGCAGCCGGCGGGAGTTCGACCCCGACGCGCCGCCCTCGTCTGCCCGCGAGAAGACGCGGGACAAGCCCCCCGAGGAGCCGGTCGAACCGTCCGCGCTGGCCCGGGAGATCTGCCTGCGTCAGCTCTCGCACGGGCCGCGGACGGCCGCCCAACTCGGGGCTGCGATGGCCCGCAAGGGCATCGAGGAGGACGTCGCCGCCGAGGTCCTCGAGCGGTTCACCGACGTCGGCCTGATCGACGACGCCGCCTTCGCCGAGGCCTGGGTGGAGAGCCGGCACAGCGGCCGCGGCCTGGCCCGCCGGGCGTTGGCCCACGAACTACGAACCCGCGGCGTCGACACCGCCGTGATCGCGGTCGCCGTCGCGGAACTGGACCCCGAGCGGGAGCTGGAGACCGCCCGCGCCCTGGCCGTGAGGCGGCTCGCCTCGACCCGCGGCCTGGAGACCTCGGCCCGGTTCCGCCGCGTCGCCTCCCTGCTGGCGCGCAAGGGCTACTCCGAGGCCGTCGCCTACCGGGTGTTCCGCGAGGCGCTAGAAGCGGAGGGTGCCTCTGACACTGTGAATACGATTGTGGTCGTGGAGTAGCATAAAAGTATGAGTGAGCTGAGGCAGCGTCTCTCCGCCACGGTCGAAGCCGACCTCCTCGCCGCCGGGCGGGATGCGGTCGCCGCGGGCGAAGCAGAAAGCCTCTCGGCGTGGGTCAATGCGGCGTTGCGTCGTCAGGCCGATCACGATCGTCGGATGCGTGCGCTCGATGCGTTCCTGGCCGAGTACGAGGCCGAGCAGGGCGAGATCACCGAGGAAGAGATGGCGGCCGCTGCGCGCGCGATGAGGGCGCGGGCCGTAGTCGTCCGAGGCAAACGAGGCCGAGGCGTGGCGTGACGGTCGTTCTGGATGCGGGCGCTCTCTTGGCCGTTGAGCGTCGTGACCGTGAGCTGATCGCGCGGATCAAGCTTGAGCGGGTCGCCGATCGCGAACCGGTCACCCACGGCGGTGTTCTCGGCCAGGTTTGGCGTGGCGGAACCGGGCGACAGGCCTTGTTGGCGGCGGTGCTGGCGGGGGTGGAGGTCCGACCGTTGGACGAAGGTCTGGGTCGGCGGGCGGGGGTGCTCCTGGGCCTTGCCCGTCGTGCTGATGTCGTTGACGCCGGGCTGATTCTCCTCGCGCACGACGGGGACGAAATCCTCACCTCGGACCCCGAGGAGCTCCGCGCATTGGCTCGGGCGGCCGGACTGCACGTGGACATCGTTCCGGTCTGACTCGCGGGACGTCCGGCTCTGACAGCGTAAGAGCGCTCTGAGAGCCGGACGCTACGAGGGTCAGACGCCGCCGTCGGCCATGGTGCCGGCCGGGAGGATGGCGGCCGCTGCGGCGGCGCGGCCGTAGCGGCGTGACTGGCGGTGCTCCAGCCAACGGGCGAAGCCGTCCAGGGCCATGTTCAGCGTGACGTAGATGACGGTGATGATGAAGACCGTCGGCAGGATGTTGAAGCGGGTGTCGTAGATGTTGCGCCCGACCCGGACCAACTCGGGGTAGGCGATGATGAAGCCGAGCGAGGTGTCCTTGAGGGCCACCACGGCCTGACTGACGATCGCCGGCAGCATGATGCGGGTGGCCTGGGGGAGCAGGATCTGCCGCATGGTCTGACGCTGCGTCAGGCCCACCGCGAGGGCGGCTTCGCGCTGACCCTTCGGGACCGCCGAGATGCCGGCCCGGAACACCTCGGCCAGCACCGCGCCGTTGTAGAGCATCAGGGCGATCACCAACGGCGCGAGGGTGCCGAACTGGTCCGTGCCCAGGATGCTGGCGACCCGGTCGGGGAGCGCGTCGGACAGGTCGTCGCCGATCGGTTCGAGATCGCCGGAAAAAGCGATGAACAGGAACAGGATCAGGATGACCACGGGGGTGGCGCGGAAGAACTCGACGAACGCCACGCACGGCCAGCGCAGCCAGCGACGGGACGAGATCCGCCCGGCCGCGAGGATGACCCCGAGCAGCAGGGCGAGCAGGATCGCGAACAGCGCTGCCCGGATGGTGGCACCGAACCCGCGCGCGATCGCCTTCTGGATGCCGCGGTCGGTGAACGGCTCCCAGAGCTCGGAGTCGAACTGCTCGCGGTCGTTGAGGCGCCAGAACACCCAGCCGACCAGCGCCGCGAACAGCGCAACGGCGATCGCGCTGCCGATGTGCGCCCGCCGGCGGGCGCGCGGCCCGGGGGCGTCGAAGAGGATGAGGCTCACCGCAGCACCGCCAGCTTGCGCTCCAACAACGCGGAGAGCGCGGTGAGCGTGAAGACGATGACCATGTAGCCGCCGGCGATGCCGATGAAGATCCAGTACAGCTGGTCGGCGTGGTCACGCAGCAGCCCGGACATCACGTACGAGGCCTCGGTGACCCCGAACGCCTCGGCCACTGCGGTGTTGCGGACCAGCGCGATCAGGATGTTGGTGATCGGCGGGATCGCGCTTCGGCCGGCCTGCGGCAACACGATCAACGTCAGGTTCTGCCGGAATGTCATGCCGAGGGCGCGAGCGGCCTCCGCCTGCCCGGCGCTGACCGCGTTGATGCCCGAGCGCACCGACTCACAGATGAACGCGGAGGTGTACGCGGTCAGGGCCATCACCGCGAAGGTGAAGAAGGAGAACTGGATCCCGATTGTCGGGAAGCCGAACACGAAGATGATGAAGATCAGGACCAGCGGGGTGTTGCGGGCGACGTGGACGTAGGCCGTGCCCATCCCGCGCAGCACCGGTACCGGGCACACCCGCATCGAGGCGAGGAGCACGCCGAGGATCAGCGAGGCAACGCCGGAGATCGCGAAGAGCTGGATGGTTTTCCAGAACCCTTCGAGGATGTCTCCGGCGTTGTCCGCCAGAACGTTCATCTCGTGCGGTCAGCTGTCCGCGGTCAGCACTTGTCGTCGAGCGTCGGCACCGACGGCGCCGAGACTCCGGACTTGCCCAGGGTGTCGGCGAAGGCCTGGGCCCAGCTGCCGTCCTCGAACGTCTCCTGCAGGGTGTCGGTCAGGAACTCGCACATCTGGGTGTCGCCGAAGGCGAAGCCGATGCCGTAGCGCTCCTGGCTGAAGGGATCGCCGACGACCTTGAGCTTGTCCGGCTGCTTGGACGCGTAGCCGAGCAGGATCGCGCCGTCGGTGGTGACGGCGTCGACGCTCTCGTTCAGCAGTTGCTGCACGCACTCGGTGTAGGTGGAGAACGGGGCCGGCTCGGCGCCGTACTTCTCCTGCACGGTCTTGATCGACGTCGAACCGGTCACCGAACAGACCTTCTTGCCGGACAGGTCATCCGGCCCGTTGATCGAGGTGTCGTCCTCGCGGACGAGCAGTTGCTGGCCGGTCTCGTAGTACGGCCCGGCCTGGCTGACCACCTTGCGGCGGTCGTCGGTGATCGAGTACGAGGCGATCACCAGGTCGACGGTGCCGGCCTTGAGGAACGGCTCGCGGTTGGCCGAGACCGTCTCCTTGAACTCGATGTCGTCGGAGTCGATGCCGAGCTTCTCGGCGATCAGCTTGGCGATCGCGATGTCGAAGCCGGTCAGCTCGCCGGTGGCCGGGTCCTTCTCACCGACGCCGGGCTGGTCGAACTTCACCCCGATCACGATCTTGCCGGAGTCCTGCAGCCGGCCGAGCGTTCCGGAGGCCGCGGAGGCGGACGGGCTTGAGGAGTCGCTGGGGGAGGAGGTGTCCTCCGAGGCGGTGTCCTCGTCGTCGTCCCCGCAGGCCGCGAGGGCGAGCGCGAGGGTGATCGCGGCCGCGGTGGCGGTCAGGCTTCGCATTCTCATTCGGGTTCCTTCCGGGCCGGGTTCACCGGCGGCTGGGGCTGGGCGGACGTCTAATGCGAAAGGATCTTTCCCAGGAAGTCACGAGCACGGGGGCTGCGTGGGTTCCCGAAGAACTCGGCGGGCGGGGCCGACTCGACGATCTGGCCGAGATCCATGAAGACCACGCGGTTCGCCGAGGCCTTCGCGAAGCCCATCTCGTGGGTGACGACGATCATCGTCATGCCCTCGCGGGCGAGCTCGCGCATGACGTCGAGCACCTCGGAGATCATCTCCGGGTCCAGCGACGAGGTGGGCTCGTCGAAGAGCATCACCTTGGGGTCCATGGCCAGCGCCCGCGCGATCGCTACCCGCTGCTGCTGCCCGCCTGAGAGCTGCGCGGGCATCTTGTTCGCCTGGTCGGCCACCCCGACCCGCTCCAGGAGCGCGCGGGCCTTGGCCTCGGCGTCGGCCTTGGGCAGCTTGCGCACCGCGACCGGCCCGAGGGTGAGGTTGTCCAGCACGGACTTGTGGGCGAACAGGTTGAAGGACTGGAAGACCATCCCGACGTCGGCGCGGAGCCGGGCGAGCTCCTTGCCCTCCTCGGGCAGAACCTTGCCGTCGACGCGGATGGTCCCGGAGTCGATGGGCTCGAGGCGGTTGATCGCCCGGCACAGGGTGGACTTGCCCGACCCGGAGGGGCCGATCACCACCACGACCTCGCCCCGGGCCACCGTCAGATCGACGTCCTTGAGTACGTGCAGGGCCCCGAAGTGCTTGTTGACCTGCAGCATCTCGACCAGCGGCGGAGCCTCGTCGATCATGACGAGAACCTAGCGGTTAGCCCGTCCGGACGCTCGACGCCGCCCCGGGCAACCCCGGCAGTGTCTCCGGAGCGTGCGGGTGGCGTCGCCGGAGTTTTGCGGGCCGTACCCTGGATGACGCTGTGAGCAGGACTTACGAGGTGCGCACCTACGGGTGCCAGATGAATGTCCACGATTCCGAGCGCCTTGCGGGGCTGCTGGAGGACGCGGGCTATGCCCGCGTGCCCGAGGGCGAGGCCCCGGACGTGGTCGTGTTCAACACCTGCGCCGTCCGGGAGAACGCCGACAACCGTCTCTACGGAAACCTCGGGCACGTCGCCTCGGTCAAGGCGGCCAAGCCGGGGATGCAGATCGCCGTCGGCGGGTGTCTGGCCCAGAAGGACCGCGCCGAGATCGTCCGCAAGGCGCCCTACGTCGACGTCGTCTTCGGCACCCACAACGTCGGCTCGCTGCCGGTGCTGCTGGAGCGGGCCAGGATCGAGCAGGAGGCGCAGGTCGAGATCCTCGAAGCCCTCGACGTCTTCCCCTCCACCTTGCCGACCCGGCGCGAGTCCGCCTACGCGGCCTGGGTCGCGATCGCCGTCGGGTGCAACAACACCTGCACCTTCTGCATCGTGCCTGCGCTGCGGGGCAAGGAGAAGGACCGCCGGCCGGGCGACATCCTGCGCGAGATCGAGACCCTCGTCGCCGAGGGCGTCATCGAGGTGACGCTGCTCGGACAGAACGTGAACTCCTTCGGCGCGGAGTTCGGCGACAAGCTGGCGTTCGGCACATTGCTGCGCGCCTGCGGGGGAGTGGACGGCCTGGAGCGGGTGCGTTTCACCTCCCCGCACCCGGCGAGCTTCACCGACGATGTCATCGCCGCGATGGCTGAGACACCCAACGTCATGCCACAGCTGCACATGCCGCTGCAGTCCGGCTCGGACGAGCTGCTGCGGGCAATGCGCCGGTCCTACCGGGCCGAGCGCTACCTCGGGATCATCGAGCGGGTCCGCGCTGCGATGCCGGACGCCGCGATCACCACCGACATCATCGTCGGCTTCCCCGGAGAGACCGAGGCGGACTTCGCCGCGACGCTGGACGTCGTGCGGCAGGCCCGCTTCGCGAGCGCGTTCACCTTCCAGTACTCCAAGCGGCCCGGGACGCCCGCAGCCGATTTCCCCGACCAGATCCCGGCCTCGGTGGTGACCGAGCGGTACGGCCGGCTGGTCGCGCTGCTGGAGGAGATCTCCTGGGACGAGGCCAAGAAGCAGGTCGGCCGTTCCGTGGAGGTTCTCGTTGCTGCCGGTGAAGGGCGCAAGGACGTCGCGACCCGGCGCCTCTCTGGCCGGGCCCGCGACAACCGCCTCGTGCACTTCGTGCCCAACCCCGACGTCGCGGACCCGCGCCCGGGCGACGTTGTGCACGCCACCATCACGTACGCCGCCCCGCATCACCTGGTCGCCGACGGCCCGGCTTCGGTGCCGCGGCGCACCCGCGGGGGAGATGCGTGGGAGGCCGCGCAGGGCCGACCCGCGCCGACCGGGATCTCGTTGGGGATGCCGACGATCGGCGTCCCGGCCTGACCCCCGCCTAACCCACTCTGCCGCGCACTGCCCAGGCCCGGGCACGCATCTTGATCACGCCGTCGCCGAGCCGGGACCGCAGCGCCTCCCGCAGGGCGGAGCGCCGGCGCTCGGTCAGGCTCGCCAGGTAGCTCGGCGCGGGCCCCTGGCCGCCGAGGAAGGGCGACCAAAGGTCCTCGAACCGACCGAAGACGGTAGGCACCTCGATGGCCCGGACCGCGACCTGATCGAGGTCCGCTTCCCGCCAGAGTCGTTCGAGCGGCTCGGGTCGGCAGATCGGGAACCGGGTGGCCTCGTCCAGCGGGGCCGCCTCCGGATCGAGCCGGACCGCGGCGTCCCAGAACTCCCGCAGCAGGCCCATGCCCTCCGCGTAGTCCCAGACGTAGGCGGCGATCCGCCCGCCCGGGGCGACCCCGCGCATGGCGGCCAGTGCGGCGGCCGGATCGGGCACGAAGTTCAGGACGAGCCCGGAGACGACCACGTCGAAGGGGCCCCGCGGGAGCTCGGTCGCGCTGCCGGGCGCGAAGGAGGCGCGCAGGTCGGCGACGTGCGCGGCGGCGTGCCGGACGAAGGCCTCCGACGGATCGACCGCCACGACCTCGCGCGGGTCCGCGCCGGCAAGGACGATCTCGGTCAGGGCGCCGGTCCCGCAGCCCACGTCCAGCCAGCGCCCTCCCGCCGGCACTTCGAGCCAGCGGACGAACTCAGCGGCGACCGGCCGGCTCCAGCGGCCGATGAACGGCTCGTACGCCGCACCGGCGGCCCAGGTGTCACGAGGTCCGGACACGATCCGAGCCTACGCCGCGCGTCCACAGCCAGAGTTCAGGGTCGGGAGATGCACCTAGTATCCGAGCGTGGCCGGGCGCATCAAGGACGAGGACATCGCGCTGGTGCGCGAGCGCTCCCGGATCGAGGACGTGATCGGCGCCCAGGTCGGGCTGCGCTCGGCCGGCGGCGGGTCGCTGAAGGGCCTGTGCCCGTTCCACGACGAGAAGTCGCCCTCGTTCAACGTCAACCCGTCCAAGGGCTTCTTCCACTGCTTCGGCTGTGGCGAGGGCGGCGACGTCATCGACTTCGTCATGAAGACCGACCACCTCTCCTTCGCCGACGCCATCGAGCGTCTGGCGGGCCGGGCCGGGATCATCCTGCGCTACGAGGAGGGCGGCTCGGCCCCTCGGCAGAGCACCGGCAAGCGCACCCGGCTGATCGAGGCCCACCAGGCCGCCGCGGAGTTCTATGCCGCGCAGCTCGCCGAGTCAGGGGAGGCGATCGCCGGCCGCAAGTTCCTCGACGAGCGCGGCTTCACCCTGGAGCAGGCCAAGGTCTTCGGGGTCGGCTTCGCCCCGCGCGGCTGGGACCAGCTCTCCAAGCACCTGCGCGGCCTGCGGTTCACCGACGAGGAACTGGTCACCGCCGGCCTGGCGCGCGAAGGTCAGCGTGGCCTGATCGACCGCTTCATGGGCCGGCTGCTCTGGCCGATCCGGGACATCTCCGGAGACGTGGTCGGCTTCGGCGCCCGCCGGCTCTTCGACGACGACCGGATCGAGGCCAAATACGTCAACACCCCCGAGACGCCGATCTACAAGAAGAGCCACCTGCTGTACGGGATGGACCTGGCCAAGAAGGAGATCAAGCGCCGCGGTCAGGCCGTCATTGTCGAGGGCTACACCGATGTGATGGCCTGTCACATTTCCGGCGTCCCGACGGCGATCGCCACCTGCGGCACGGCGTTCGGGGTCGACCACGTGCAGGTACTGCGCCGGCTGATGATGGACGCCAGTGCCTTCCACGGCGAGGTCATCTTCACCTTCGACGGTGACGCCGCCGGGCAGAAGGCCGCCCAGAAGGCCTACGACGAGCAGGACCAGAAGTTCACCACCGCCACCTACGTCTCGGTCGAACCGGACGGGCTCGACCCGTGTGACCTGCGCCTGCGCAAGGGCGACGACGCGGTCCGCGAACTGGTCGCGTCCCGCGTGCCGTTGTTCGAGTTCGCGATCCGCTCGGAGTTGAATCGGCACAACCTGGAGACCGCCGAGGGCCGGGTGGCGGCGATGCAGGCCGCGGCGCCCAAGGTGATCGGCATCCGTGATCGCGCGCTGCGTCATGAGTACGGCCGCCGGCTGGCGGGCTGGCTCGGTATGGACGTGGACGCGGTGATGTCGACGCTGTCCGAGATCGCCCGGCGCAATCAGCGGGCGGCGACCTCGGGCACGGGACCGGGCCGGGCCTCGAACGCGACGATCGCCGACCCGGTCGAGGAGGCCCCGCCGCCGAAGGAGAAGCTGCCCCGCCCTGACCCGCGCGACCCCACGCTGATGGTCGAGCGCGAGCTGCTCAAAGTTGCGCTGCAGCACCCGCAGCTCACCGGGCCGCTGTACGACGATCTGGATGCCGAGGTTTTCACGGCGCCCGCCTACGCCGGGGTGCACGCGGCGATCGTCGGGGCCGGCGGCACGTCCAGTGCCGCGGGCGGCGAGGAGTGGATCGGCAAGATCCGCGCGGCGGTGACGGTGGAGATGCTGCGCGGGCTGGTCGCCGAGCTCGCTGTCGAGCCACTGCGGACGGCCGGTGAGCCCGCGAAGCGCTATGCCACCGAACAGATCATCTCGGTGCAGCTCGCCGCCGTCTCACGCAAGGTCGACGGGCTCAAAGGCAAACTTCAGCGGATGAATCCGGTCGAAGAGACCGAGGCATATAACCGTCAATTCGGTGAAGTAATCGCCCTTGAGCAGTACCGTCACGCGCTCCGCGAGCGCATGATCGACGACCTGTAACCGCCCCAGGGCCGATCGGGTAGACATACCGGGCGTAATCGGTGCGCTTCGGTGCGCAGCAACTTCCTCGTTTCGCCAAGTCCCGGTGCGCGCCCAACCCCCGCCTCCACACTGAGGACCGGCGCCAGAGAGATCGGCACCAACGAATTCGGTGGAGAACCCCGGGGGGTGTCGTGGCTCGCACTGCGTCGACCGACGTGACGGGCGGTCTGCCTGCGTCGGGGCGTTCCCGTCGTTCTCGTGCGCTGAGCCTGGCGCCGGAGAGCGGCAGCGACGTCCTGCTGCAGGTCGTTCCCGCGCCGGCCGGGCCGGCCGTCGCTACGACCGACACCACTACTGACGCTGTCGAGGCCGTCGAGGTTGACACGACTGAGCCGGCCGACGCCGAGCTCGCCGCGACCGAGCCCGCGGAGGACGACGAGGACGCGCCCACCGTCGCCGAGAGCGCGGCCCCCGCGACCGACCTGGTGCGCCACTACCTCAAGGAGATCGGCCGGGTCCGGCTCCTCACCGCCGAGGAGGAGGTGCAGCTCTCCCGCCGCATCGAGGCCGGCGTGTTCGCCGCCGCCCGGATGGACTCCGCGCCCGCCGAGCCGACGCTGCGCCGCGAGCTGGAAGTCATCGCCCGCGACGGCATGGTCGCCAAGCAGAAGCTGATCGAGGCCAACCTGCGCCTGGTCGTCTCCATCGCCAAGCGCTACTCCGGGCGCGGCCTGCCGTTCCTGGACCTGGTGCAGGAGGGCAACCTCGGCCTGATCCGCGCCGTGGAGAAGTTCGACTACTCCAAGGGCTACAAGTTCTCCACCTACGCGACCTGGTGGATCCGCCAAGCCGTCACCCGCGCGCTGGCCGACCAGGCCCGCACGATCCGGGTGCCGGTGCACGTCGTCGAGGTGATCAACAAGATCATCCGCCTGCAGCGCAGCCTGCACCAGGAGCACGGCTCCGAGCCGACCATCGCCGAGCTCGCCACGGTCATGGACATGACGCCGGAGCGCGTCGTCGAGGCGCTGCGCTACGCGCAGGATCCGGTCTCGCTGCACACCCCGGTCGGTGAGGCCGAGGAGTCCGAGTTCGGCGACCTGATCGAGGACCTGAACGCCTCCTGCCCGGCGGACGCGGCCAGCGTCTCGATGCTGCGCACCGACCTGGACGCGCTGCTGGAGACCCTCGGCGAGCGCGAGAAGCGCGTGGTCACCATGCGCTACGGCCTCGACGACGGCAACCCGCACACCCTGGAGGAGGTCGGCCAGATCTTCGGCGTCACCCGCGAGCGGATCCGTCAAATCGAGGCCAACACCCTGGCGAAGCTGCGCCACCGTCCCGCCGCGGCGGAGATGCGCGAGTACCTGACCAGCTGAACACCGCTTAACCGCAAGGACGTCCGAAGAACCCGAGCGTGATAGCGCTCGGACCTGCGGACGTCCTGCGTTGCGCGGCGGGCGTTCAGCGGCGGCTGCGCAGGTGCGTCTAGAAGCGGCCGTTGCCCGTCGGCACCCCGGATGGCATGCCGTTCTGGGCGTTCGCGGTGCCGGTGGTTCCGATCGTGCTCTCCGCGTCGCCGGCCGCGTCGCCGTCGCGCGAGCCCGGCATCCAGTTCGGTGCCTTATCGGCAGCCTTGTCGACCATGGTGTGGGCCATATCGCTGCCCTTGTGGGCGACGGTCTCTGCGGCGCTCTGGACCTGCGGGTTGGAGCGCACCCGGCCCCACAGCGTGCAGATCTGCTCGTACCGCTCACGGCCCGCGCGGGCGCCCAGGACGTACCCGGTCGCGGCGCTGATCAGGATGATCGACTTACGCATCTTCAACTCACCTCTCGCCGTCAGCTCATGTTCGTAGCTCGTAGTGGGGTCCTTACCCGGGGTGGGGCCCGTGATGCGCCTGGAACGGGTCGGGGCGGCAGATGTGGTTGACGCCACGAGATCGATACCGCCCCCGCTCGGGGCGGGGTGTGCGCTAATCTTGCCCAGGTCCCGGGGGCGACCCTCCCGGCCGAAACGATCCCGCGTAGCTCAATTGGCAGAGCAGCCGGCTGTTAACCGGCAGGTTTCTGGTTCAAGTCCAGACGCGGGAGCTCAACGAAGGCGCCCCGAAGGGGGCGCCTTTCGCATGTCAGGGGCCCTCGCTCAGGTGGTCGGCGCCCAGTTGCCGTGGAAGCCTGCCGGGACGCGCACCGGCAGGTGGACGGCGGCGACGGTCTCCAGGGTCTGGGAGTCCAGGATCGTCAGATCGCTGCGCCCGGTGGCCGGGTCGAAGACGAAGCCCATCAGCGAGCCGCGGTCCTCCGCGCTGTCGGCGGCGTCCGGGACGAACACGAACTCGGCCACGTTGTGCCCGGCCCCGAAGTGGCGGGTCGTCGAGGTGCCGGTGGCCAGGTCGTGGCGGATCAGGCTGTCCGCGGTGGTGCCCTCGAAAGCGACGGCGTAGCCGTAGCGGTGCCGGCGTCCGACCACCCGCTCGTCGACCCGGGGGAACTCCTGGGCGAGGTCGCTGCGGCGCTCCTCGAGGACCTTGCCCGCGGTCAGGTCGATGGTCCAGCGGTCCAGCGTCGCCGGGCCCTCGTCGGGGCCGAGGAGCTTCTGGTCGAACATCTTCCGGTGGCGCACGACGTCGAGCACCACCTTGTCGCCGTCGTCGTAGGCGTTGAGCGGGTGGAAGACGTAGCAGGGCTCGACCTCGAACCAGCGCACGTCCTTCGCCGTCCCGGTCCGCGGCATGACGCCGACCCGGGCCGGATAGGACGGGTCCCAGCGGTAGGGGAGCTTGGGCGCCTTGCTGCCGAGCACCTTGCGGGTGAAGAACGCGGCCACCGGGTCAGGGGTCGCCCGCTTCCCGACGAACATGCCGGCGTTCCAACGGGCGAGGCTGCCGAACGGGCGCGGCCACATGTCGCGGATCGGGTCGAGGTCGAACACGCAGGGCAGGTCGTAGAAGACGACGTGATGCTCGGTCAGGGAGAAGTCGTGCATCATCGGGCTGCCCGTGACCTCGATGTTCTCGATGCGCTTCACCCGGGCATCCGCGCCGATCACGGTGTACTGGACCTTCTTGCCCCAGCCCCAGTAGTAGGACACCGCGTGCAGGTCGCCGGTGGCGGGGTCGCGCTTGGGGTGGGCGGTGTAACCGCCGGGCAGGGTGCCGTCGAAGTCGCAGGCGCCGACCGTGTCCAGCTCGTCGGTCAACTCGTACGGCCGGCCGCCGGCCTCCACGATCGCGAAGGTGCGACCGCCCTGCACGACGACGTTGGTGTTCGCGGGGAAATCCCAGCCGACGTGCGGCTTGGCGCCTTTCCGCGGCTCCTCACCGAGGGCCTTGGCGGTGTCGGCGGAGCGGACGAAGCGGTTGCGGTACCACTCGGCCTTGCCATCGCGGAGTCGGACGCCGTGCACCATGCCGGTGCCGAGGAACCAGTGGTGCGTCTTCGGGTCCACCGGGCTGACGGGGTTCGGGCCGTTGCGCAGGTAGCGCCCGTCCAGATGAGGCGGCAGCGTGCCGGTCACCGACAGATCGAGCGCGGTGGTCTCCATCTGCACCGGGCCGAAGTTGTCGGTCAGGTAAGGGTTCTCGGCTGTCGCGGTCACGGTCGCCTCGTCTCATAGCGTTGCTATGGGTGCATTCATAGCACTGTTATGCGACCATGCCAAGGTGCCGAAGCCCGCTGACCCTGAGGTGCGGTCCGCCTTGCTGGAGGCCGCGGCTCTTCTGATTGCCACCGAAGGCTCGGGCGGCCTGACCTTGCGCCGCCTCACCGACGAGGTCGGGACCTCGACGATGGCCGTCTACACCCACTTCGGCGGGATGCAGAACCTGCGTCAGGAGATTCGCCGGGAGGGCTTCACCCGGCTGAAGGTGCACCTGGACTCGGTGCAGCCGGCGCGGGACCCGCTGGCCGATCTCGCCCTGCTCGGGTGGGCGTACTGGGACAACGCGCTGGAGAACCCGCACCTCTACCGCGTCATGTTCATGGATCACCACGAGCCGGCCGACGACGTGATCGGTCTGGACACCTTCGACCAACTGGTCGTTGCGGTGGCCAGGTGTATCGAGACGGGCCGCTTCGAGGCGGCCGTTCCGTTCGATCTGGCGGTGCAGCTGTGGTCCTCGGTGCACGGCCTCGTCACCCTCGAGCTGGCCGGGCTGCTCACCGCGCCTCTGGCGGCCGAGATGCTGACCGCCTCGTGGCGGAGCCTGTTCCTGGGATTCGGGGCCGATGCACGGGCCATCGCGCGGTCGCTGGCACGCACTCGGCGCGATGCGCCGCCCGCCGCCCGAGCACTGGGCTCGGGCGGCTGAGCGCGACCGAGGCTGAGGCTGCAATTCGTGACGAGTGAGGCGTCGGCCGGACCTCAACCGTTTACTGGTGTGTCGAATTGCAGCTTCAGCCTCGCGCAGGACAGCTTGGCCACGGAGGTGGTCGTGGTCTTTTCGAACTCCGCGAGCGGGGGGCTACCTGGACCGCTGGTCGCGCTGAGCGTCGGCGGCCTTGCCGTTGCCGCGAGGCGGATCGTTCTCCGGGGCCCTCGGCGTCGCGTCGGACTTGGCGTTGTCCGCGGTCTTCTTACCTGCGTCGGCAGCTTTGCCGTTCTCGGCCGCCTTCTCGCGGGCGTCGGCCGACTTGCCGTTGTCCGCGGCCTTGTCGCGGGCTGCGGGCGACTTCGCCTTGCCGGCCGGGACCTTGGTGGCTGGGGCCTCGGCAGCCAGTGCGCTGCAGAACTCGGCCACGTTGCCCTGCGGCGCGGCGGTGACCAGGCGGGCGAAGGCCGGACGCTCGGCGGCGCGGCCGTTGTCCAACCCGCTGGCGGTGAAGGCCTGGCACAGACCCGCGTAGGAGGCCTCGCGGCCGGCTTTGGCGGCCGCGCGGTCAGTCGCGGCGGCCACCTTGGCGGCGTCCCTCACGGCCGCGGCCTCTGAAGCGCGCTCGATGGGCTTCTCGGAGCCACCGAACTTGCCCGGGGACGCGTCGGCGGGGTGCGAGCCGATGGTCAGCGGCGCGGGCAGGACCTCGGTGGTCGCGGCCAGCGCGACGCCGCCCACGGAGGTCAGAACGAGAGCCGCGGCGGCGGTCTTCACGGTCAGGACGGTGGCCCGGATCCCGGCCTTCCGAGGGCGGGCGGGCGCGGGCTGCGCTGCGCGGAACGCGGCC
>NZ_JACDFE010000232.1 GCF_013815995.1 Sporichthya sp. | reverse complement strand
CCTCGGACCTCGGTGTCGACGGTGCCGGCGCGCTCGCCGCGGCGGGCCTCACGCCCGCGGACCTGGCGCTCGGATCGAGCGCGGTGCCGGGTGCGCCGGGAGAGAACACCACGCTGATCCCGCAGGCGGACCCGGCGCAGTACGTCCTGACCAACGGCTCGTCCTCGGGCGCTTCGCTCGAAGGCCCGTATCTGACCCTCGTTGCGCTCGCGTGCGTGGCCCTCGCGGCGGCAACCGTGATCCGACTGATTGGAGTGAGATTCCTGTGGAGCTCCTGAAGTTCGCCCGGCTGCAGTGGGACCGGTTCGCGGCAGGGGGATGCGTGATCGCCGGCTTCGTGCTGCTGCTGCTCGGCTATCTGGGGACCCGTGACACCGAGTACGTGGCGGCCCAGGTGCCTTATGTCATCTCGGCCGGGCTGACCGGGGTGTTCTTCCTCGGCATCGGAGCCGTGCTCTGGATCTCCGCGGACCAGCGCGACGAGTGGCGCCAGCTGCGCACCATCGCCCTGGTGATCCGTCAAGAGCAGCTCGACCGCCGCGCCGACGCGAACACGGCCCCGGCGCCCGCCACGTCCCCGACGTGGACCGAGGTCACGGAAGCCCCGACGCTGACCTCGGTCGGCCTGCCCCGCACCGTCCAGCGGTGAACGCGCCGATCCGGCCCCGCGCGCGTGCGCACCGGGGCGACGCGAGCGTGTCCGACTCCGAGCGCCGCTACCTGACCGCGCCCGTGCCGTGGCAGCGTCGCGAGCTCGTCGAGTCGGCCGTGGTGGCCGGTGTGGGGCTCGTCGTGCTGACTGCCGGCTATCTGGGATCCGCCCGCGAGGAAACTCTCGGCGACCAGATCGGCTGGCTCATCCTCGCCCTGGTCGGCCTTGCAGTCGCGCTGCTGGGCCCGGCCGGTTTCACCACCGCGGGGTTCCGACACATCCGCCGCGCGGTGCGCGAGCTGACCCTTGACGCCGCCGACCATTATCCGGCGATCTCCTCGCGCTCCGCCCGGGGTACGCCGCTCCCGGCAGGCACGGACGGCGATCTCGTCACCAGTGACGCCATGAACCGCGTCCACCGCAGTGACTGCCTGCTGATGCGCGGCAAACCTGCTCGGCCGGCGGCGGCACGGGAGGCCTCGGCTCTCAAGACCTGTGGGGTGTGCGGCTCATGAACGAGTGGATGCCTTTCCTGATCTTCGGCATCGCGACAGGCTCGGTGTACGGCCTGTCCGCGATGGGCCTGGTGCTGACCTACAAGACCAGTGGCGTCTTCAATCTGGCGCACGGCGCTGTCGGTGCCGCCGCTGCGTTCATGTTCTTCGATCTGCACAAGGGCCAGGGCATGGCCTGGCCTCTCGCTGCCGCGATCGTCATCGTGGCGTTCGGCCTGATCGGCGGTCTGCTGCTCGAACGCCTCGCCGTCGTCCTCGCCGGCGTGAGCACCGCCTACAAGATCGTCGGCACCATCGGTCTGTTGGTGGCCATCCGGGCCGGCATCACCCTGGCTTACGGCGAGGAAGTCCGGCTGATCACGCCGTTCCTGCCGCAGGACCGCGCCTTCACGGTGTCGGGCGTGGGGGTCACCGTCGAGCAGCTCATCGTGCTCGCGGTCGGAATCGGCGCGGCGGTCGGGCTCGCGCTGTTCTTCCGGCTCAGCCGCCTGGGCACCGCAATGCGCGGCGTCGTGGACAACCCGCAGCTGCTCGACATGGCCGGCACCCCGCCCGCCCGGGTCCGCCGCAGCGCCTGGGTGATCGGCACCGTGTTCTCCGCCGTCTCTGGGGTCCTGTTCGCCTCCGGGCAGCAGGCGCTCGACGTCAACATCCTCACCCTGCTCGTCGTACAGGCCTTCGGCGCGGCGACGATTGCCCGGTTCCAGAGCCTGCCCATGGCCTTCGTCGGCGGTCTCGCCGTCGGGGTGCTGCAGAAGCTCGTGAGCAAGGCGGTGACGGAGCACTCGGAGCTGCAGGGCCTCGACCTCATCGTCCCGTTCCTGGTGCTGTTCGTCGGCCTGCTGGTGATCCCGCGCGCCTCGCTCATCGAGGTCGGGCGGCCGGTGCGCGGTCGGTCGATGCCGAGCGTCGCCCTGCCCGTGCAATTCCGGGCGGCCGGTTACGCGGTAGGCCTCGCGCTCCTGGTGATGCTGCCGTCGATCGCCGGGCCGAAGCTGCCCGCCTACAACATCGCGTTGGCGCAGGTTGGGCTGTTCGCCTCCCTGCATCTGCTGGTCCGCACCTCCGGCCAGATCTCGTTGATGCACTTCGGCTTCGCCGCCGTCGGGGCGGCGGGCTTCGGGCACTCGCTGGAAGCGGGCGTGCCCTTCGCGCTCGCGGTCGCGATCGGGGGACTGGTGTGCCTCCCGGTGGCCCTGGTGGTCTCGATCCCGGCCATCCGGCTCTCGGGGCTGTTCCTCGGCCTCGCGACCCTCGGCTTCGGGATCGTGCTCGCGCAGTTCTGCTACGACAAGCCGTTCATGTTCGGCGGCGGCGCGCTGCTCACGCGGCGCCCGTCTGGCCTGGAGAGCGAGAAGGCCTACTACTACGTTCTGCTGGCCGTCGCGGTGGCGGCCGTCCTGCTGGTGATGGCCATCGAGCGCTCCCAGCTCGGCCGGCTGCTCCGGGCCATGTCGGACTCCCCGCTGGCGTTGTCCACGCTCGGTACGTCGGTCAACATCTCGCGGGTGCTGGTCTTCACCATCTCCGGCTTCCTCGCGGGCGTCAGCGGCGGCCTGTACGCGTCGCTGTTCAGTCAGGCCACCCAGGACTCGTTCACCTTCATCCAGTCCCTGCTGGCCCTGACTGTTCTCGCCATCGCCGGGCGCAGTGTGGCGGTGGCTGCGTTCGTGGCGCCGTTCCTGCTCTACGTCCTGCCGCTGTACATCAGCAACGCCACCCTCAATCAGTGGCTTCAGGTGGGCTTCGGTGTCGGCGCCCTGGTGGTGGCGGCGCTCTCGCAGGGCGTCCTGCGCGACGTCATCAGCCGCGGTGTGGAGCGTGACGACGAGCGCCGCGACGGTCCCGCCGGCTCCCGCCGGCTCGATCCCGGTGCGGCGCTGGACCGGCCCCTGGCCCCGTTGAACGAAGTCGGTCACGCCCGCGGCTCCGAGTTGATCGGCGCCCGGTGATGGTCCCTCAGATCGCTTATCAGGAGGAGAAGGAATGAGCCGCAAGGGACGACACCACAAGTTCTGGACCGCGGGCGTCAAGTTCTGGACCGCGGGCGTCGCGGTCACGACGTTGAGTGTGCTCAGTGCGTGCGGCACCACGGTGTCCGAGGAGCGGTTGGCCGCGGCCTCGGGCGGCGGTGGCACGCAGCAGGTTGCCGTCGTGCCGGGGGCAGCGGTCCCCGGTCAGCAGGACGCCGCGGTGGCGGGGGTCGCCGCGGGGACGCCTGGCGCCCCTGGGACGGTTCCCACTGCGGCCGCGGCCACCGATGCGGCGGTCGGCACCGGCGGCACCGGCACCGGTATCAACAAGCCCGCCGGGGCGTCGCAGTCCACCGACGGGAAGTCCGGCTCCACGACCACGGGCGCGGCCGCGTCCGGCTCAGCCCCGTGTGAGCGTGCGCTGGCCCCGATCGTCGTCGGCCAGACCCTGGCCGCCAGCGGCTTCGTCGGCGCCTCGATCGGCAACCAGCGCAACGGGCTGGCGCTGTGGGCCCAGGCGGTCAATGCGCGCGGCGGCGTCCAGTGCCACCCCATCCGCGTGGTGGCCCTCGACGACGGCTCCGACCCCGCCCGGCTGCGTTCGAACATCAACCAGTTGGTCGACAGCGACGGCGCCGTGGCCATCCTGGCCGCGGGTGTACCCATCATCGGCGCGACGCTGAAGGCCGCCGTCGAGCAGAAGAAGGTCCCCGCCATCGGCGGAGACGTGGTCACCTCGGACTGGAACGAGAGCCCCTTCATGTTCCCGCAGAGCGCCGCGGCCCTCACCACGTTCTACGGCAGCACGATCGAAGCCGGCCGGGCGAACCCCGCCGCCAAGCGCGCCGGGATCCTGTATTGCGTCGAGGCGAACGCCTGCACCGTCATCCGCAAGACCTTCCCCGAGGGGGCCAGGAAGGCCGGGCTGGAGAACGTGCTGGAGAAGGCGGTCTCGGTCACCCAGACGGACTTCACGGCCGAGTGTCAGGCGCTCAAGAGCGCTGGAGCGGAGGTCGTCTTCCTCTCCATAGACGGCGCCTCGGCCCAGCGCGTCGCCCGCAGCTGCAGCTCGCTCGGCTACAAGCCGTCCTACGCCACCATCGCGATCGCCATCAGCGGTACCTCGGCGCAGGACCCGAACCTACAGGCGGCGGGCACCTTCCTCGGTAGCGCAACAACGCCCTACCTGACCAGCGACACCCCCGGCATGAAGATGTTCCAGGAGGTGATCAAGCAGTTCGCCGGCAGCCAGCGGATCGACCAGTCCACCCTCACCGGGTACAGCTCGGGTCTGCTCTTCGAGGCCGCGCTGGCCAAGGTCGCCGACAAGGCGCGCGCGGGCGAGGTGACCCCCGAGCTGGTGATGGAAGGCCTGTGGCAGCTGAAGAACGAGAAGCTCGGTGGGATCGGGGCGGGAGTCACCTTCGCCAAGGGTAAGAACGCAGTCTCGGCCCCCTGCTACTTCGCCCTGGGCGTGCGCGTCGGCGGCTTCTGGGCACCGCGGGGGAGCAAGCCGCAATGCCTGTAGCCGAGCAGGTCGACGGACTGCACGTCGACGAGATCACGGTCAAGTACGGCGGCGTGACGGCCGTCAGCGGGCAGACGCTGACCGCACCCCGGGGCCGAATCACCGGGCTGATCGGGCCGAACGGCGCCGGCAAGACGACGACGTTCAACGCTATCTCCGGCATCGTGCGCCCGGCCTCCGGACAGGTGTTCCTGTTCGGCGAGGACGTAACCCACTCCGCCGTGCAGGCCCGGGCCCGCAAGGGCCTGGGTCGCACGTTCCAGCGAATGGAGCTGTTCGACACGCTGACCGTCGCCGAAAATGTGGTGATGGGCAAGGAGGCGGCCGTGGCCGGGCGCCGGCCTCTCGCACACCTGCGGATCTCACCGGCGAACAAGAGGCTGGCCCGGGCCTCCGCGGCCGATGCCATGGAGCTGTGCGGGATCACCTCGCTGGCTCGGCGCCGTCCCGCGGAGCTCTCCACGGGTCAGCGGCGCCTGGTCGAACTCGCCCGCACGGTAGCCGGCCAGTTCCGCGTCCTGCTGCTCGACGAGCCCTCATCGGGTCTGGACAAGCGCGAAACCGAGCGGTTCGGCGAGATCCTCACCACCCTGGTCCGGGACCAGGGTGTGGGAATCCTGATCGTGGAGCACGACATGGCGCTGGTGATGAGCACCTGCGATCACATCCACGTACTGGACTTCGGGCGCCCGATCTTCGAGGGCTCGCCCCGTGAGGTGGCGAACTCGGCCCTCGTGCGCTCGGCGTATCTCGGCTCCGAGGCGGCCGGCCTGGAGGTGGCAGCGCCATGACCCTCGAAGCGCGCGACCTCACCGCCGGTTACGCCGGCACCACGGTCCTTCGCGGCGTCGACCTCGTGGTGCCGCCGTCCTCGGTGGTCGCCCTGCTCGGGCCGAACGGAGCGGGCAAGACGACGCTGCTGCGTGTGCTGTCCGGGCTGTTGACGCCCACCTCCGGTTCGGTCGTGCTGGACGGGGTGGACGTGACGGGCGAGAGCCCGAGCCAGTTGTGCGGGCGCGGGCTCTGTCATGTCCCGGAAGGCCGGGGCATCTTCCCGAGCCTGACGGTGCGTGAGAATCTCGTGCTGCTGTCCACGGCGGGTAAGGAAAAGGCCTCGATCGAGCGGGCGGTGCACGCGTTCCCTCGCCTCGGCGAACGACTCGGCCAGGTCGCCGGGACCCTGAGCGGTGGCGAGCAGCAGATGCTCGCGCTCGCACGGACGTACATGCAGAGCCCCTCGGTCATCCTGCTGGACGAGGTCTCCATGGGCCTCGCCCCGCGCATCGTCGATGACATCTTCACGTTCCTGGAGGTACTGGCGGCCGAGGGCGCCAGCCTGCTGCTCGTGGAGCAGTACGTCACACGTGCCCTGCAGATCGCCGACTACGCGTACCTGCTGAACCGAGGGAGCGTCGTCTTCGCCGGTGAGGCCTGTGAGTTGGACGCCGATGCCATCGCCGCTGAATACATCGGCACGGGCCACTGACCGTCACGCCATATCGCACCGACCGAACCGATGACCCTAACGTGAGCGTTCCAGCCAGGGAGGCCAAAGATGTCGGCACAAGCACTGCTCGTTGTATTCAGCAACGCCGTCGAGGGCGCCGACGAAGAGTTCAACCGCTGGTATAACACCACTCACTCTCCGGACATCGTCAAACTCGGCGTCGCTGTCAGCTTCACCCGATACAAGGCGTCCGGCGTGCCACTCATGGCGGGCATACCCGAACCCGCCCGCTACGCAGTGATCTACGAAATCACGGCCACGACCGTCGAAGGGGTGCAGCAGGCCGCCGCAATTTTGAAGGAAGGCCTCGAAGCCGGTCAGACCGATATCAGCCCGTCCATGGACCTCACCTCAGTACAGGCCGCCTGGCTGCTCCCTATCACCGACCACGTCGTGGGTGAGCCCCAAGAGCCAGCCAAAGCCCCCCTGTAACCGGCGCTTCTGCCCTCACCATGGGTGCGGGCGGTGTCGAGAATTTGGGACAGCTTCTTGTGTTGGCGATCATGCAGCGGTTGCTCCCTTGAGGGTTTCTGCAGGGACTCCCCGCGCTCAGCGGTAGTGCCTCGGCTGCTGACGGCCGCGGAGATGAGGAGGGGGCTCACCTGCCGGCCGCGTAGAGCTCGGCGACGCCGATGCGCTGGCGGACGGTGCCGAGGTGACCAACATCTACCGCCGTTGCCACGAGAGCCTGGCCGAGATCGGCGCCGAACCGTCGCGGGCCGGCCCGGGAGCGCTGGAGAACCTACGACGCTGATGGTCCGTCAGAAAGTAGTGACGCGAGAGGCAAATGAGGTGTCGAACCACTCGAACTGGTGTTCTGCATATCTGCTTGAGTGCAGTGATCCTTATCGGGACTGTTATCTGACGATCAGTTCGTTCAGCGGGTGTGGATCGGTGGCGACGGCCTGCTGGAGCAGGCGGTAGAAGAG
>NZ_JACDFE010000376.1 GCF_013815995.1 Sporichthya sp. | reverse complement strand
GGGCAGCGTCGAGGACCGCGCCATCCGGGCCAACTCCGCGCGCTGCTCACTACTGACCGGCAACGCCGGTGCTGTCTTGATCGGCATGATCAATCATACCGCGCTAATTCACAGACAGACCACTAGCAGGTCGGACGACGTGATCTGACGGGTCGTCAGTCCTGCCGGTTGTAGGCGGCCATCAGGGGGCCGCCGGCGCTCACCGCGGCCAGGGCGTCCACCGAGCCGTGCCCGTAGAAGGTGTTGAACGAGGTGTCCCCCGCGCAGGCCGCCTGGTAGGTCGCGAAGGCCACCAGCGGCCCCGGGCAGGCCATCCCGCGGGCCGTGCCTTCGAGCACGGAACGCGCCTGGGCCGGCGCGAGCCCGAACGCCGCGCCCTGCCCCTTGCCGTAGGCGCTGACGATCAGCGCGGCGACGCCGGCCGCGTGCGGCGCGGCCATCGAGGTGCCCTGCAGGTAGTGGTAGTACCCGCAGACGCTGCCCTTGCAGGCAGCCTGCACGCCGCTTGACTCCCCCACCTTGGTGAGCTGGCCGCTGGCGTCGATCGCGCCCTGCTTCATCGCGAGCGAGCGCGGCAGCGCGGACAGGATGCCGTTCTCGTTCTGGCCGCCCTGGGCGGTGCCGGCGTAGTCGTCGAACCAGCCACCGGGGGCCGCGACCGAGAGCGACGGGCCGAAGTTGGAGAAGCCGGCCTTGTTGCCCGACGGGCCGTAGGCCCCGACGCGGATCGCGTGCACGTCGCCGGCCGGCATCGACTTGCAGGTGCCGTCCACCAGACGCGGGTGCGCGGTGTTCTGCGGGTAGTTCGGGCTGGAGGCGTCGACATGCGGCGCGGTCGGGTCCTGGTTGGCGTTACCGAGGGCAACCACCTGGGTCACACCCCTGGCGTCGGCGTACGCCATGGCCCGCTCCATGCCCTCCAGGATCAGCTTCTGCTCGGCCTGCTGCTCCGGGGTGTCCGCGGGGTTCGCCACACACAAAGCCGCCCACGGGTCGGTGTAGAAGGACATGTTGAGCACGTCGATGCCGATGTCGGCGGAGTAGGTGATCGCGTTGACCACCGACTGCAAAAAGAACAGCCCCGAGTCCTGCGCGCCGCGGACGTTCACGATCTGAACGCCCGGCGCGACACCGGACAACCCGAAGCCGTCGAGCGCCGCGGCGATGGTGCCGGCCACGTGGGTGCCGTGGCCGTTGTCGTCCGCGTCGGCCGGGTCCTTGCAGTCGGCCGCCTCGCAGGGGCCGTCCAGCTCGGTGCCCAGCGGGTCGATCGGGATGTCGGTGGTGAAGTTGCGCGAGAGCGAGGCGTTGAAGTTCGGAGCGATGTCGGGGTGGGTGCCGTCGACCCCGGTGTCCAGGATGCCGACCATCACCCGACGGTCACCGAGTTCGGTCTTGTGCGCCTCGGCCGCGTTGATCGCCGTCAGGCCCCACAGATTCACGTCGAGCGGATCGCCGGCCGGGCCGACCGGGCGGGGTGACGGCTTCTTGGCCCGGACCACAGCCTCGGGATGCACCGTGGGGAGCACCGGCACCAGCTCCGGAACCCGGCCGATCGCCCGCACCGGGGCGACCAGTTCCACCGCACCGTTGCGCGCCAAGCGGGCCGCGAAGCCCTCCGAGCCGGCCTCCGCGGTCACCAGACCGATCACGGCGTTGGAGTCGCGCACGGTGCCGCCGGCGGCCTCGACGGCCTCGATGAGGTCCGCGACCGGGGCGCCCGGAACGCCGAGCACGGAGTACTGCCGCCCGGTTTCCGAGGGCGCCGAGGCGTCCGCCGTGCGCGGGAGCGTGCCGACCGCGGCGGCGCACAGTGCTACGGACAAGGTCAGGGCACCGGCAAAGCGGGCAATCGGGCGCATTAACGAATCCTGAGGACGCCTTGCCGGTCCGTCAAGTCGACCGGCCGTACGCGCCTGCTTCACACCGCCTTGGCGAGCTTGTCCAGGTAGCGCGCCGACACCTTCTCCATCGCGGCATGGAAGGCCGGCAGCTCCTTGGTGCGCACCAGCTTCGTGCTCGGCGGCGGGAAGCTGTAGCTGAACCGCAGCGTGTGCGGGGCGCCGCCGTGACCGGGCAGGAACAGGTACTCGGTGATCGCGTCGGCCTGCTGCCCGTCCGGCCACAGCACGCGGTGCACCGTGGTGAAGCGCACGGCGCCGTCGTCGAGCCGGTCGACCGGGCCGAGGCGTTCGGTGACATTGACGTCGGTCAGCACCGCCGCCTTGATCCGCATGCCGACCTGATAGCTCAGTTCGCCCTGCATCTCGTGCTCCAGGACGGCACCGGGCCAGTTCAACCTCGACTTCAGCGACCGGGTGAACTCGACCATCGCGTCCAGGTCACCCTCGAAGGTCTGGCTGACGACCACGGTGTCCATCCCGGCTACCTGGTAGCC
>NZ_JACDFE010000231.1 GCF_013815995.1 Sporichthya sp. | reverse complement strand
GCGTAGAGCTCGGGCCAGGTCGCCGCCGGCCGGTTCGGCAACCGCAGCGAGCCGAGGTAGCCGTCGCCGGTGCCGCCGAAGTGCTCCGCGCCGTGGGCGTGGGTCGCGGCCAGGGCGCGGCCGAACTCGTCGGCGGCCGCGGGGGTGGGCCGGCCGGGTTCGACCCACTCCAGGACCAGCGCGCCGTCGGTCACCGCGAGCACCTCGGGCACCGGCGCTCCGCCGGCGGCGCCGAGCCGGGCCAGACCTTCGGCCTCTGTGCGGAAGAAATCGGCCGGGGCCCCAGGTCGGGTCTTGGCGAACACCACCCGGCCATCGGCCAACGTCAGCCGGCTCGCCTCACAGATGTCCCCACCGCCGACCCCGGCGGAGTCCACCACCGCGGACCCCAACGCGTCCGCCAGGTTCGCTGCGGATGACATCCCTAGTGACCTCTCGCTGCGGATGTCATCCGGGGTTGAGCCGCTGCGGATGTCATCCGTTGAGCTTGTCGCGCAGCTCGGCGACCAGGCCGTCGCAGGCGCGCTCGACCTGGGCGAGCACGAGCTGGAAGCCGTCGTCGCCGCCGTAGTAGGGGTCAGGCATGTCGAGGTCGCCCTTCGCGGTCGGGTCGTAGGAGCGCAGCATCCGCACCCGGTCGCCGATCTCGGCCTCGGGGGCGATCCGGCGCAGGTCGCGGAGGTTGTTCGCGTCCATCGCGATCACCAGGTCGTAGTCCTCGTAGTACCGGGTGACGAACTGCCTGGCGGAGTGCTCGTCGTCGTACCCGGCGGCCCGCAGGGTGGCCCGCGCGCGATGGTCCGCGCCGTCGCCGACGTGCCAGCTGCCGGTGCCCGCGCTCTCGACGACGACGTCGCCACCCAGCCCCGCCGCCTCGAGCTTGGAGCGCAGCACCGACGCCGCGATCGGCGAGCGGCAGATGTTGCCCAGGCACACCATGCACACGCGGAAGGTCATGGGCTCATCCTCGCCGGGTAGGGTCGCGAGTACATACGCGGGAGCTCGGGCCACCGGGCTGAGAGGGCAGCTCGACGCGCTGCCGACCGCCTGAACCTGACCGGGTAATTCCGGCGTAGGGAGCTCGTCTTGTCCATGACCATGGAACCGCCCGTCACCGCCACGGCCGCTGAGAACACTGAGGCCGAGGATGCCCCGAAGGCCTTCCGCAAGACCTACCTGCAGGGCTCGCGCCCGGACCTCCAGGTCCCGATGCGCGAGGTGTCGCTGACCAACGGGGACTCGATCGTGCTTTACGACACCTCCGGCCCGTACACGGACACCGCCGTGACCACGGACATCACCCGCGGCCTGGACCCGGTGCGCGCGGGCTGGATCCGCGAGCGCGGTGACGTCGCCGAGTACGACGGCCGTCCGATCCACGCCGTCGACGACGGCTACAAGGACGACCTGCGCCGCGAGGCCGGTCTGCGCAACCTTGACGCCGTCTTCGCCGGTCGCGGCGAGCGCCGGCCGCTCAAGGGAACCGGCAAGCCGGTCACGCAGCTGTTTTACGCGCGGCAGGGCCTGATCACCCCGGAGATGGAGTTCGTCGCGATCCGCGAAGGTTGCGAGCCCAGCTTCGTGCGCGACGAGATAGCCCGCGGCCGCGCGATCCTGCCGGTGAACGTGAACCACCCGGAGAGCGAGCCGATGATCATCGGCCGCAACTTCCTGGTGAAGATCAACGCGAACATCGGCAACTCTGCCGTCGCCTCCTCCATCGAGGAGGAGGTCGACAAGATGACGTGGGCGACCCGCTGGGGCGGCGACACCGTCATGGACCTCTCGACGGGCCGCAACATCCACACCACCCGCGAGTGGATCATCCGCAACTCCCCGGTCCCGATCGGCACCGTGCCGCTCTACCAGGCGCTGGAGAAGGTCGACGGCAAGGCCGCCGAGCTGACGTGGGAGATCTACCGCGACACCCTGATCGAGCAGTGCGAGCAGGGCGTCGACTACTTCACCGTGCACGCAGGCGTGCGGCTCGCGTACGTGCCGCTGACCGCGAAGCGCAAGACGGGCATCGTCTCCCGCGGTGGCTCGATCATGGCCGCGTGGTGCCTGGCCCACCATCAGGAAAGCTTCCTCTACACGCACTTCGAGGACATCTGCGAGCTGCTCGCGCAGTACGACGTCTCGTTCTCCCTCGGCGACGGTCTGCGCCCGGGTTGCACCGCGGACGCCAACGACGCCGCGCAGTTCGCCGAGCTGCGGACCCTCGGGGAGCTCACCGAGGTCGCGTGGCGGCACGACGTCCAGGTCATGATCGAGGGCCCAGGCCACGTCGCGATGAACAAGATCAAAGAGAACATGGACCTCCAGTTGGAGATCTGCAAGGAGGCGCCGTTCTACACGCTCGGCCCGCTGGTCACCGACATCGCGCCGGGCTACGACCACATCACCTCCGCGATCGGTGCGGCCATGATCGGCTGGTTCGGCACGGCGATGCTCTGCTACGTCACGCCTAAGGAGCACCTGGGCCTGCCGAACCGGGACGACGTGAAGACCGGCGTCATCACCTACAAGATCGCCGCGCACGCCGCCGACCTGGCCAAGGGCCACCCGGGCGCAAGCGCGTGGGACGACGCACTGTCGGAAGCGCGCTTCGACTTCCGGTGGGAGGACCAGTTCAACCTCTCGCTGGACCCCGTGACCGCGCGCAGCTTCCACGACGAGACGCTGCCGGCGACGCCGGCCAAGACCGCGCACTTCTGCTCGATGTGCGGCCCGCACTTCTGCTCGATGCGGATCACCCAGGACGTGCGCAAGTACGCCGAGGAGCACGGGCTTAACGACGACACCGCGATCGAAGCCGGCATGGCCGAGATGTCGGCGCAGTTCCGGGCCAAGGGCGACAAGGTCTACCTGCCGATCATCGACTTGCCGAAGGACTGACCTCAGGGCCTGACTTGGGGCACGACGAAGGGCCCCGCCGCGCATGATGCGGCGGGACCCTTCGCGTCCGCTCTACTTCCCGGTGATGTTCTTGGCGGCGTCCTTGACGTTCTCGCCGGCCTTCTTGATGCTGGCCTTGGCCTGGTCGCCCTTGCCCTCGGCCTCAGTGTCCTTGTCGCCGCCCAGACGGCCGACGGCCTCCTTGGCCTTGCCGGCCATGTCGTCGACGGCGTTGCTGATCTTGTCGGTGCCACCCATGGTGGGCTCCCTCCTCGTCGCGCCGGGCGGGTTCTCGGCGCACTGAGGAACTGCCCGACGCGGGCGGGCTCACTCGACCGTCAGTCGATGACCTTCCCCACAAGGCTCAACGGCCAGCTCACCAGCGTGACCACCAGGGCACCGAACAGGGCGGAACCGAAGTCCTCCACGTGGAACGGCACGTTGAGGGCGTCCGAGATCGCGCTGGTCAGGAGCAGCATCAGGGCGTTGATCACGAAGATGAACAACCCGATGGTGACCACGATCAGCGGTAGCCCGATCAAGGTGGCGATCGGCTTCACGATGGCATTCACCGTGGCGAAGATCGCGGCGACGATCAGCAGCATGACGGCCCGATCGCCCCAGGAGCCCCGTCCGTCGTCCGACCCCTTGTTCAGCTCGATCCCGCCGACCACCGCGGCGGCCACCCACAAGGCCGCGGCGTTGATGCCCAGGCGGATCGCCAGGTCCTTCATGTCGAGTGCTCCATGACGTGCATCGTGCCACGTGAGCGGAGCCACACCCGGGACGCGGGTTTGGGCCGCTCCGTCCCGGCCATGACGCTGTGCATCGTCCATCAGGGGCTCGCCACCGCCGGTTGAGCTCCCCGATCTGAGCCGGCCGGGCGGGTAGCTTCGCCTCCATGACGGGGCCGCGGCTACGGCAGGCGATCGAGGGCATTCCTGGTTACAAGCCCGGGCGGGTGCCTGCGGGCGGGGCGGCGTTCAAGCTGTCCTCGAACGAGAACCCCTACCCGCCGTTGCCGGCAGTGCTCGAGGTGCTGGCCTCGGCCGCGGAACAGATCAATCGCTACCCCGACCTCGCGGCCACCGCCCTGGTCAACGCCCTGTCGGAGCGGTTCGGCGTCCCGGTGGGGGACATCGCCACCGGAACCGGCTCGGTCGGAGTCGCCCAGCAGCTCCTGCAGGCGACCACCGGCCCGGGCGACGAGGTGCTCTTCGCCTGGCGGTCCTTCGAGGCCTATCCGATCCTGGTCCAGATCGTCGGGGGCACCTCGGTACGCGTCCCGCTCACCCCGGAAGGGCGGCACGACCTGCCGGCGATGGCGGCCGCCGTGACCGAGCGGACCAGGCTGATCTTCCTGTGCAGCCCGAACAACCCCACCGGGCCGGCGATCCGCGGGGCCGAACTCGACGCATTCCTGGACGCGGTGCCGACCGACATCCTGGTGGTCCTGGACGAGGCCTACCGGGAGTTCGTCACCGACCCGGAGGTTCCGGACGGCCTGGACCTGTACCGGGCCCGGCCCAATGTCGCCGTGCTGCGCACCTTCTCCAAGGCCTACGGACTGGCCGGGCTGCGGGTCGGTTACGCCATCGCCCCCGCGCGGGTGGCCGCCGCCGCCCGCGCCTGCGCCGTGCCGTTCGGGGTCTCCACGCTCGCCCAGGCGGCGGCGGTGGCCTCTCTCAAAGCGGAGGACCAGCTGCGGGCCCGGGTGGCCGACCTGGTCACGGAGCGTGCCCGAGTGGTGGGCGAATTGCGGGCACATGGGTGGGTTTTACCGGAAACGCAAGGAAATTTCGTTTGGCTGCCCCTGGGGGCGGGCAGCATGCGATTCGCATCGGAGTGCGAAGTGGCCGGTGTGATGGTCCGTCCCTTCGACCTTGAGGGGGTGCGGATCACTGTCGCCACAGCCGAGATCGACGACAAATTTCTTGCCGTCGCCGCCCGCCCTCGGTGATACGCGTGGGGTCGTTGCTCCAAAAGAGTTACACGGTGCAATCGGGATCGGCGCACCGAGCGCGAACACGCCGAGCATTAGGCCAAATTGATCACGGAGCGAAATTAATTGGACACAACGCGGCGTGACGATGAACACGTCTCACGTCACGTAACGGAGCCAGTTCCGGTAAGGGCGCAGGTGAGCGCAATGATCCGGAAGCTTCTCGTGATCGGCCTATGTCACGTTGTGTGACAGACATTTCTCAAGAGCCAGTTTTGGCCGATTCTGCACGGGCGTGCCCCCTGTCGAACTGGTAGAAACAGGCGGCACGACACGGGGCTTCAGGACGTCGGCCGCACTTGGCGACGCCGCGACTTTGATGAGGTTTAAGATGCGAGTTCGTTCTGTTGTTGGACCCACCGGGCGCCATCGCTCGGGCGCGTCCGGCATGACGCCGACAGTACGTCGCGTCACGTTGGCGTGCGCGGCGGGCGTCGGGATCGTCGTGCTGCAGGCCGCCGGTGTCGCCACGACCGCGCAGGCCTCCTCCGCTCCCGCCGGGGCGGCCGCCAAGGACTTGACTGCGCGATCCGGCCTGGCGATCACGTTCATGGGCAACGCGCCCGTGGTGCCGGCCGAGGAATCGCACGAAACGGTCGCCACTCCGTTCTCCCCGGTTAAGAAGGAGAACCTGATTGACGGCCTCGACATCGATCTCTCGCCGCTTCTGGGCGAGCTCGACGAGGACGACGAGGACGAGCTCATCGGGCTGGGTCACCTGATTGACCTCGCCGAGCCCGGTGAGGGCGACCCGGAGGGCGACGGCAGCATCCTGAGCATCCTCGGCGAGCCGCACACCGACGGCAACAACTCCGGCGGCGACGGCGGTGTCCTCGACATCGTCGACGGCGGCCACATCCAGGGGACCGGCTCGGGCGGCGACTCCAACCCGGTCGCGATCGGCGGCAACGGCGAGGGCGGTGGCGACGACTCCGTGGCCCCGCGCGTCAACACTGCCGGTATCGACGTGCTCGGCCTGGTCATGCTCGGCGACGGCACCAATGAGTCCCCGATCCAGATCGGCGAGGACGGCAGCGACGGCGAAGGCTCCGTCATCTCCATCGGCAACGGTGGCGACGGCCCGCTCAGCAACGCTCGCGTTGCCACGGCAGGCGACGACCCCGGCGCACTGATCAACCTCGGCAACGGTGGCGACGAGGGCATCCTCGCCAACGCCGGCGGCGACGGCTCGATCCTGAACATCGGTGAGGGTGCGGACGGCGGCGCCAGCGACTCGGCTGACGGAGGGAACGGCGGCGCGATTTCCGTGCTCAACGTCGTCACCTTCACGCCGAAGGACGGCAAGCTGATCACGCTGCTCGACAAGGACGACCCGAGCGGCCCGAACGACGACGTCACCGCCGCCTCGCTCGGCGGGGGCCGGATCAGCGCTGACGACGGTGGCCTGCTCGGCACCGGCCTCCTCGAGGACGGCCTGATCGCTATCGCGAACGGTGGCGACGGCTCGACGATCGACAACGGCAAGCCCGGCCCCGGTGGGGACGGCGCGCTGCTCAACCTGGGCAACGGCGGCGACGGCGGCCAGGTCGGCCCCGGCGTCGGTGGCGACGGTGGCCTGATCGCGCTGATCAACGGCCCGCTGCGCAAGGGCTCTCTGCCCGGCGCCAGCGTCCCGACCGCGGGCGGCGACGGCAACATCCTGTCCATCCTCGACATCGAGCAGGACAACCCGGAGAACTCCGGCGGCGACGGCACCCTGGTCACGGTCCTCACCGGTGGCAGCCAGGACGTCGTGGCTGAACTCCTCGACGCTGTCGGCGAGGTGGTCGAGGAGGTCGTGGACGGCGTCGGCCTGCTGCTCGACGACATCGTGAACGCCGACTTCGGCGAGGAGCTCAACGAGACCGTCGACACCCTGCTCGACGCCCTCAGCGACGCGCTCGACCTGGGCAGCGTCAGCGCCTCGGCTCCGGCTGAGGACGACCCGGTCGGCGGCGAGGGTGGCGTGGCCACCATCGCGCAGCTCGCTCCCGGTGGCGGCAAGGGCGAAGGCTCGGGCGGCGACGGTGGCCTGACCGCCATCCTCAACCTGGAGCCCAAGGAGCAGAAGAGCGACGGGTCCGGCGGCGACGGCGGCATCCTGAACCTGCTCAACAACCCCGGCGGTCGCGAGTGGACCAACGCGAGCCTTCAGACCTCGGGTGAGAACCCGGGCGACGACCTGCTCCCGGCGGCCCCCGGCGACGACGGCCCGCAGGGCGGCAACGGCGGCAACGGCGCGGTCGGCAACGTCGGCAACGGC
>NZ_JACDFE010000230.1:2940-7167 GCF_013815995.1 Sporichthya sp. | reverse complement strand
CGCCGGCCCTGTCCGCGATCGGCGGGCGGATCTTCCTCGACGCCGACGGCGACACCGTCGACGACCCGGAGGAGGCCGGCGTCGCCGAGGCGACCGTGCGCATCTTCGGCACCTCCGCCGCCGGCACCGCGGTCGACCTCACCGTGCCGACCGACGCCGCGGGACGCTTCGCCCTGCTGGACCTGGCTCCGGGCACCTACTCCGTCGCGGTCTCCGCGCTACCTGCCGGGCTGCTGCCGCTCGGGGTCCTCGCGCCCGCCGGCTGGCTGCTCGGGCTGGACCGCGTCGAGGCCGTCGAGCTCGCTCCGGGTGCCACCCTCATCGTCGGCTTCATCGCCGGCCCGGCGGTCTGACCACAGCAGGATCCGGCGCTCCGCGAGCAGGCCGGCCACCGAGAGGGCCGCCGCGGCCGCGCAGACGCTGAGCACGATCGCGGTGACCGTGTCGTTCGCACTGAGCTGCACCCAGAGCACCAGCGCGACCCCCACGGCCGCCACCCGCACCCCCGAGCGGGGATCGCCCTGGGCGAGGCGGGCGTAGATCAGCAGTTGGGCGACCGCGTACATGGACCCGGCCAACGCGAACAGTGCGACCTCATCGGCCAGGTCCTCGTACTCGTCGCCGCCGATCAGGCCGACCACGAAGTGCGGGGCCAGCGCGGTGCCGAGGGTCAGCACCGCGCCCGAGGCGGCGACCAGCGCGAGCGAGACCCGCATGGCGCTGCCGCGGCGGGACTCGTCGACGAGCATCGGATAGGCCAGCACCGCGATGAACGCGGGGAACCAGAACGCGCCCTTGCCCACGACGGCGCCGAGCGCGTACAGACCGGCCTCGTGCCCGTCCAGGTGGTGGCGCGCGAGCAGGACGTCGACGTTGGTCAGCCCGAAGAAGGCGAACAGCGCTCCCGCCGCGATCGCCAGTTCCCGGGCGGCGCCCGGCTCGGGGATGTCCGTCGAGGGGTGTGGGGACGGCGCGATCCGAGCGGCCAGCACCGCCGCGGCGCTCGCGCCGGCCAGCGACCCGATCAGGCCGGCGGTCACGCTGTCCCGGATGGCCAATCCGACCAGCGTCCCGCCGAGCCGCCCGCTCGCCACCACGATGTAGAGCACCGCCAGCGGGGCGAAGCGCTCGGTGCCCTGGGCCAGACCGAAGCGGTACCCGACCAGGGTGAGCGGCACCATCGAGGCGGCCACCAGAAGCACCTGCACGGTGTCCAGGTGCAGGAAGACCGAGAACGCGGGCGCAGCCAACGCCAGGCCCCCGGCGATCCCGAAGGCGAACCTGCGCCCGAGCCGCGCCATCGCGGGGGCCGCGGCCGGGCCGTCGGTGGCCAGCCGGCGCGCGGTCACCGATTGCAGGGCCAGCGATCCGACGAAGGCGACCAGCACGATGCCCATCAGCGCGGCGAACGCGCCGAACTCGTCCGGGCCGAGCACCCGGGAGGCGACCAAGTTGAGCGCGTAGCCGAACGCGTTGGACACCGCCAGGCCGGCCGCCAGCAGGGCGCCGCCGCGGAGCACGCCCGCAGGTTGGCCCGGTGAGCTCATGCCGGCTTCTCGCAGCAGAAGATCGCCGTGCCGGGGATGAGCCGCCCCCGCAGCGGGCTCCAACCGCCCCAGATCTGCTCGTGCCCGTCCGGCCATTCCGGCTCGACGAGGTCGGCCAACCACATCCCGGCGCCGAGGATCTCCCGGACCCGGTCGGACATCGTGCGGTGGTGCTCGGCGTAGACCGCCCGCCCACCGGCGGCCGACTCCACGTAGGGCCGGCGGTCGAAGTAGGACTCGTGCACCGTCAGGCCGACCGGCCCCGGGTCGTCGGGCAGGCACCAGCGCAGGGGGTGGGACACCGAGAACACCCAGCGACCGCCCGGCCGCAGCACCCGGGCCACCTCGCGCATCACGCGCGCCGAGTCCGCGACGAAGGGGACCGCGCCGTAGGCGGAGCACGCCAGGTCGAAGGAGGCGTCGGCGAACGGGAGATCGGTGGCGTCGGCCAGAACCACCGGCACCGCGGTGCCGGTGCGGGCGTCCAGGGCCTGGGAGTGCCGCAACTGGCCCTCGGACAGGTCCAGCCCGACGACGGCGGCGCCGGCGTTCGCCAGCCAGCGGGCGCACTGCCCCGCGCCGCACCCGATCTCCAGCACCCGGCGCCCGGTCACCGGGCCCAGCAGGCCCGCCTCGGCCTCGGTCAGTCCCTCCGGACCCCAGACGAAGTCCGCGGCGCCGAGAAAGGCGCCGTGCTCGGCCTGGTAGCTGTCGGCGGTGCGGTTCCAGTAGCCACGGTTGGCCGAGCGGGTGGCCGCGTCGTCGCAGTCCGTCCGCCCGGCCTCGACGACAGCTGGGTCCTCCTGGTCCGGAAGTTCCCAGCTCAGCTCGGCCATCGGCCTCCTCCGCGAGGGGTCTGACAGGGGTGTAATTGACCGAGTTTCCGGGCGGGACGTATTCTGGCAGGCGCGTTGTGGGCTCGTGCGCCTCAGACGTAGTAGGCGCACGCTCGTAGGTCGTTCCGGTTGTTGTTCTTGGTTTGCGCTTCTCGTCGTCGCGTAGGCAGGGGATTCGAGCGGTTGTCGGCAGGCGGGAGCCGTCCGTTCGCACCAGCCGATTCCTGTCCGTACCGGAGCAACCCAACACATGACGAGCACCGTCGAGGCAAACCCCGCACAGCACACGCCGCCGCAGGTCGCGATCAACGACATCGGCTCCGAGGAAGACTTCCTCGCCGCGATCGACCTCACGATCAAGTACTTCAACGATGGTGACATCGTCGAGGGCGTTATCGTCAAGGTCGACCGGGACGAGGTCCTCCTCGACATCGGTTACAAGACCGAAGGCGTCATCCCCTCCCGCGAACTCTCCATCAAGCACGACGTCGACCCCTCCGAGGTCGTCAAGGTCGGCGATGAGATCGAGGCCCTGGTTCTCCAGAAGGAGGACAAGGAGGGTCGCCTGATCCTGTCCAAGAAGCGCGCCCAGTACGAACGCGCCTGGGGCACGATCGAGAAGATCAAGGAAGAAGACGGCATCGTCACCGGCACGGTGATCGAGGTCGTCAAGGGTGGTCTGATCCTCGACATCGGCCTTCGTGGCTTCCTCCCCGCCTCGCTGGTGGAGATGCGCCGCGTCCGCGACCTGCAGCCGTACGTCGGCAAGGAGCTCGAGGCCAAGATCATCGAGCTGGACAAGAACCGCAACAACGTGGTCCTGTCCCGCCGCGCCTGGCTCGAGCAGACCCAGTCCGAGGTCCGCCAGACGTTCCTGACGACCCTTCAGAAGGGCCAGGTCCGCTCCGGCGTCGTGTCCTCGATCGTCAACTTCGGTGCCTTCGTCGACCTCGGTGGGGTCGACGGTCTGGTGCACGTCTCCGAGCTGTCCTGGAAGCACATCGACCACCCGTCCGAGGTGGTCGAGGTCGGCCAGGAGGTCACCGTCGAGGTTCTCGACGTCGACATGGACCGCGAGCGCGTCTCGCTGTCGCTCAAGGCGACCCAGGAAGATCCGTGGCAGCAGTTCGCCCGCACCCACGCGATCGGTCAGGTCGTGCCGGGCCGGGTCACCAAGCTGGTGCCGTTCGGCGCGTTCGTCCGCGTGGACGAGGGCATCGAGGGTCTGGTGCACATCTCCGAGCTGGCCGAGCGCCACGTGGAGATCCCCGAGCAGGTCGTGCAGGTCGGCGACGAGATCTTCGTCAAGGTCATCGACATCGACCTCGAGCGTCGTCGTATCTCGCTCTCGCTCAAGCAGGCCAACGAGAACGCGGGCGGGGCTGTCAGCGGCGAAGAGGAGCACTTCGACCCGGCGCTCTACGGCATGCCGGCGGAGTACAACGAGGCCGGGGAGTACATCTACCCGGAGGGCTTCGACCCGGAGACCAACGAGTGGCTGCCGGGCCACGACGCCGCCCGCGAGACGTGGGAGAAGGCGTACGCCAGGGCGCGCGAGCGGTTCGACGCGCACCGCAAGCAGATGAAGGCCGCGCAGGAAGCGGACGCGGAAGCCGGCGCAGCTGCCGCGGCTCCGTCCTCCTACTCCTCGTCCTCCGGCTCCGAGCCGGTTGACGGCGAGGGCGACGGTGGCACGCTGGCCTCCGACGAGGCTCTGGCGGCGCTGCGCGAGAAGCTGACGGGTCGTAGCTGACCACCCCCAGCTGACAGAACGTCAGAAGAGCCCCGTCCGGTCCGCCGGGCGGGGCTCTTGCTGCTTTCGGGGGGTCGTGGGGGGGGGGGGG
>NZ_JACDFE010000230.1:0-2930 GCF_013815995.1 Sporichthya sp. | reverse complement strand
CCCCCCCCCCCCCCCCCCCCCCCCCCCCCCCCCCCCCCCCCCCCCCCCCCCCCCCCCCCCCCCCCCCCCCCCCACTGCCAGGATCTCCCCGTGCTGATCGGACTCACCGGGGGTATCGGCTCCGGCAAGACAACCGTGTCGGACCTGCTCGGCGAGTGGGGCGCGGTGATCGTCGATGCCGACGTGATCGCCCGCGAAGTGGTGGCGCCGGGCAGCCCGGGGCTGGCCGCGCTGGCTGAGGCCTTCGGGCCGGAGGTACTCGGCGCCGACGGGGGACTGGACCGGGAGCGGATGGCCGCGATCGCCTTCGCCGACCCGCAGGCCCGGGCCCGGCTGAACGGCATCGTGCACCCGCTGGTCCGGGAACGGGCCGCCGCGCAGACCGCGGCCGCGCCGCCCGGCTCGGTGGTGGTGCAGGCTGTCCCGCTGCTGGCGGAGACCGCGCAAGCCGGCCAGAAGGGGGCCTTCGACCTCGTCGTGGTCGTCGACGTCGATGCGGACGTGGCCCTGGACCGGCTGGTCAGGATGCGCGGGATGACCCCGGAGGACGCCGCGGCGCGGATGGCTGCGCAGGCCTCCCGCGAGCAGCGGTTGGCGGTCGCGGACGTGGTGCTGGACAACTCCGGCGACCTGCCCCAGTTGGAGGAGCAGGTCGCCGAGTTGTGGCGCGAGGTGCAGGAGCGGGCCTGACCGGGTCCTGCCGGGCAGGCCCGGGTCTCAGGCCAGGACCGGCTGGTTCTGCGCGGCCTGCGGCCACGGCGGCAGCAGGACGGCGTCCCGGCCGGGCTCGTCGTAGCCGGGCTCGGTGCGGCTGACCAGGTACGGCGTGCGGGCCTCACCTTCGCGGGTGTGACCGATCAGCACGACGCCGGCGACCTTGGTGCCGCACCGGTCCAGCAGGTCCGCGGTGCGCTTGGCACTGGCCCGACTGGTCCGCCCCGACCGGGCGACGATCAGGACGGCGTCGGCCATCTCCAGGGCGTCCAGCGCGTCGCCGGCGCACTCCAGCGGCTCGGAGTCGATGACCACGACGTCGACCATCCGGCGGGCCACCGCGAGCACGTGCGGCAGGCCGGTGGCCAGTTGGCCGGGTTCACGGCCGCCCCGGGTACCGATGGACAGGACCTGGACGCCCGGGGTCTCGGCCGGCTGGACGACCTCGGCCAGCCGGGCGCCGGGGTCGGCGCCGGCGAGCAGGTCGGACAGTCCGGTGCCGGGCTGGATGCCCACGCCGTAGTGCGCGGTGGGGTGGCCGAAGTCGCAGTCGACGAGCAGGACGCGGCGCCCGGACTCGGCCAGCGCGGCAGCCAGGTTCCGGGCCACGCTGGAGCGGCCGTCGCGGCGGCCGGGGGAGGTGACGGCGATGATCCGCGGCACGCCCTCGTCCTGCCGGCCGCGGTTGAGCACGGCGCAGCGCAGGATCCGGTAGGCCTCCGCCACGGTGCCGGTGGGCCGGGTCAGGAAGGCCACGTGCCCGGCGTAGCGGGCCCGGCCGTTGGTGCGGGGAATCTCGCTCAGTACCGGGCTGGCGTAGGCGCGTTCCAGGGTCCGGCGGTCGTGCAGGCGGCCGTCCCGGCCGGGCGGGACAGCTCCGGCCAGCAGGATGCCCAGGCCAAGCCCGGCCAGGGCGCCCAGCGCTCGGCGCTCGGCCGGGTCGTCCGGGATCATGCCCTCGGCGCCGGTCGCCGCCACCGGGACGCCGATCGAGCGGAGCTGGATGCCGGTGGTCTGGGCGATGTAGGTCGCCGCCGCGGTGGCGTACGCGCCGGCGACCTCGACCGCGGCGTCCGGGCTGGTGGTGTGCGCGGTGATCAGCACCGAACCGGCCGCGCGGTCCAGCCCGACCGTCACGGCATCGGCGAACAGGTCGGCGTCGGTGAGCAGGTTCTGCTCGGCCGCGACGTCGGCGACCTCGGGCTGCTGCGCGATCCGGGAGGCCAACTCCAGCTGTTGCATCGACTGCACGGGCGCCGCCGGCTGGGCCGTCCGGGCGTTTCCGCCGGCCGGGCTCAGCACCAGTTCCGTGGTCGCGCTGCCGGCCTGGTGGCGCAGTCGTTCGGCCGCGTTCGGAGCCGAACTCGCGGCCAGCGCCGCCCCCAGCGCGGCCAGCACCACGACCACCCACCAGCGGCGGACCACCGAGCGGAGTCCCCGCATCAACCCGAGCCTCGTCATTGCCGAACCACCCCGAACTCGATTGCCCCGGCGCCCCAGGTCCCCTCCCGGAACGCCTGTCCCTCAGGACTTCTCCTGAGCACAGTGATCGTTCCTGATGTCCGTTTTGTCCCGCAATGCCTGAGGGACAAATATGACCGGAAGTAAACTCATGGTTCCGGTGTGACGGGAGAGGCTCAGTCCGTCGCGCGGGGCGTGCTCCGAACGAGCGGAAGCACGGTCGCCGGCGGCCGTGGACACGCCGCGGCGGGCTCGGGCAGGCCCTCGACCAGGGCGCGCACCAGGTCGAGCACGTCATCGGCGTCCAGGACCAGCGCGCTGGAGTCGCCGCCCGGCGTCTCGATGCTGAACTGCACCACCTGCTGGTCCGGTGACCACGTCACGCTCAGCGCGCGCCCGGAGTCAGCAGCGTCGACGAAGACCTCCGCGGGCTCGGGGAACTCCGGAGCGCCGCGGCGACGCAGCGGCACGACGTCGGCCATGCCTCGGACCTTGCGTCCCACGACGGCCCGATGTCAATCGGTGACCCCGCGATCTCACCTGATTCTCAATCTCGCCATCGGGCCCCACCTTCACTCCGTCGGCCCCGGCCCGCCCCGTACGCTGACGCCGGACGGGCGGGCGGGTGCCCGCCGAACCGACGCGGGAGGACAGCGGGTGGCGCAGGGCAGGCACACGGTCGACGATCTCGAGCTGGCGCGCGAGCTGGCCGCGGCCGCCGGGGAGCGGCTCGCGCAGCTGCGCACGGATTGGAC
>NZ_JACDFE010000229.1 GCF_013815995.1 Sporichthya sp. | reverse complement strand
GCTCGGGGTCGAGCACGCGGCCGCAGTCGGCGGCGACGACGACCTGCACGATCTCCACGTCGCCGCCCGCGGACATCAGCACCGTCGCCCGGGCCGCGGCATGCCCGAAGCCGCTGAAGGCGTCGCCCTGCCCGTCCTCGTCGAGCATCTCCGTCGCCGGGGTCGCGTACTCGCCGGTGGCCCGATCCGGGTCCCCGGCCGACTCCTCGGCCAACGGGACGTCGACCACCGCGTCGAACGAGCGCACGCGCCCGTCCACGACCCGGAGCAACTCGGCCGACATGCCGGCCCGGGTCCCGATCCGCTCCCGCGCCGGTCGGGTGAGGGCGTCCAGGGCAGCCTGGACGGACGGCCCGATCGAGGCGGCCGAGCCACCACCGGCCGGTGCGCCGGTGGCGGCGAAGGCGGTCGCTGCTCCGAGCGCCTGCTCGACGACGCCGACCGCGGCGGCTTCCAGGTGCTCGTCGCCCTCGGCCGCCGGACAGGCGACCACCGGCTTCCCGTCGCCGACGCGGATCTCGGCCCGGACCGAGACCTGCACCGCTTCACCGAGGCCGAAGGGCAGGATGCCCGCTCCGATCCCGACGCCCCACGCGTGGTCGTCGCCCAGGTCCGGACGCTCCGGCAGCGCAGTTGCGTCGAGAGCGGTCAACAGGGCGGCGACCGGGGAGTCCTCCAGCAGGATCTGGCCGGTGGGCAGCGGGTCGTCGAGCCCGAGCAGGTTCCGTTGCCGGACGGCGCGGCGGGCAGCAGGGAAACGCGCGGCCTCGCGCCCCTGCTCGAAGGAGATCAGGTCGGCGAGGCGGTCGAGCTGAGCCTCGACGGCGAAGGCCACCGCCGCGGCGGCCAGACCGGGCTCCAGCATCGGCGGCGGCGTGGTGCTGCGCAGGGCGCGCACCCGCAGGTCCACCGCGGGCACGCGATAGGGGCCCGTGCCGACGGCGCAGAACTCGGCGACCAGGGCCTCGGCCAGGCCGGCGTACGGCCCGGACTCCAGGTCGATCTCGGCGTGGACCGCGACCAGCGTCCCGTCGGGACGCGCATGGTGGCGGTACCGCAACGCGATCACCGGACCGCCGCCCTGACCGAACATGGGCGGACCGACCATCAGGCACACCGGCCGGTGGTTGCGCCGGGCGAAGGTTGCGGCGACCACAGCGCCACCGAGATCGGTCGAGTGGTCGGTCCCACCGGTGGACGTCAGCTCGATCTGACGTGGCGTCAGACCAAGGCACTGGGCCAACTGGTCCCGATCGGTCGGGTGCCAGCGGCGCGGCGCGGAAATCTGCACGCCGTCGTCCGTGGGCTGTGCCTCGATGAGGGCCGGAACCGCTGGTGCGCCGTCGGTCCCGAACGGCTCCTGACGCGGAACCCACCCGTGGGTGTTGTACGCGCCTTCGACCACAAGACCTGGATCGGCCGGCCACTGACCACGGCGCACCCGGACCTCGCGCACCAGGTTGCCGTCGGGGTGGAGCGGGTCGGCCTGCGCCCCGCGGAACCAGTGCACCTCGGGCAACGTCCGGTACCGGGCGCCGACCGCCGCCGCGGCTCGCGTCGAGCTCAACGGGTCGGTGGCGAGGACGGCGGCGACCGGCTCCCCGACGTGGCGGACGACCCCGGCCGCCAGGACCGGGCGGTCGGCCCGGATCGGGCCGTGGCACAACTGGCCGGGCAGGTCGGCGGCGGTCAGGACGTCGACGACGCCGGGCGAAGCGAGCGCCGTCGCGGTGTCGACACCCAGGATCGCGGCATGGGCGTGCGGGCTTCGCGTGAGCGCAGCGTGCAGCATCCCGTCCAGTGCCGTTCCCCCCGAGCTGTCCCGCGCTTACAGAAACGATGCTGTGCTGAAAGTGTGGCTCAGGAGTCGCCGTCGTCGCCCTCGCCGGGCGGGATGCCGTCGTAGATCTCCTTGCACTCCGGGCAGACCGGGTACTTCTTGGGATCGCGGCTGGGGACCCAGACTTTGCCGCAGAGCGCCTGCAGCGGGGAGCCCTCGACCATCGCCTCGGTGAGCTTGTTGCGGATCACGTAGTGCGAGAAGCGATCATGGTCGCCCTCCCCGGTCGAGGTCCGGGTCTGCTCTTCGGTGATCGTGCTGAGGGCGCCGCCGGGCTCCGGCTCGTTCGGGAACGTCATCCCAGGAGTCTAGAACTCAGCCCGGACAGGCCCCAGCGCTCAGTTCGCCGGTCAGTTCAGGGACGGGTCCGCGGGGCAGGTGGCCAGCAGGCGCACATCCCCGGGCTGGCGGCGCAGCACGTCGCCCCAGAGCCGCTCCGGACGCAGGCTGAAGGCGTCGCCGGGCATCGACTCCGCGATCACCCAGGCGCCCTGGGACAGCTCGGAGTCCAGTTGGCCCGCGCCCCAGCCCGAGTAGCCGGCGAAGATCCGCAGCGCGCGGAGGTCCTCGCGCAGCGACTCGGGGTCGGAATCGAGGTCGATCAGGCCGATCCCGCCGATCACCGGGCGCCAGCCCCGCGGCCGGGCCCCCAGCGCGGCCGGGACGCTGTCGAAGGCGGCCAGGGCGAGCGCGCCGTCCACCCCGACCGGCCCGCCGGAGAAGACCACGTCCGGCGCCGAGGAGTAGCCGGACCAGGGGGCGAGGACGTCGGCGACCGCAAGCTCGGTCGGCCGGTTGACCACCACCCCGAGCGAGCCGGACCCGTCGTGATCGAGCAGCAGGACCACGGTCCGCTCGAAGTTCGGGTCGGTGAGGTCGGGCGCCGAGATCAGCAGCTGACCTGCGCTCGCGTTCGGCACCATACGAGAAGCCTGGCAGACCTCGACACGCCGTGAAAGGTCGCCACACGGGACATTTCGACGTCCGAGCGGCCGAAGATTGGCGGACAGCGTCACAGCTGAACTCGCCGTGTTCCGGGGAACTACTTTGGTAGGAGACAACCCGGGGGACCCACACATGCCCAACGTCAAACCAACCGCCGTTGCCGTGCTCGCCGCCGCCCTTGCCGTCACCGGCCTGGCCGGGGTGGCGGCGGCCGCGCCGACAGTGCCGACTGGGCCGAGCGGGCCTGTGCAAACCACCGCCTACACCCCGGCCCTGGTACCCAAGCTGAGCAAGGTGATCGCCAGCGACCTGAACGCCCCGTGGGGGATGGCGTTCCTGCCCGGCGGTGGCGCTCTGGTGGCCGAGCGGGACAGCGGCAACGTCCGCCGCCTCGACGGCAAGGGCAAGGCGCACGTGGTCGACCGGGTGCCCGGGGTCGTGCACGCCGGTGAGGGCGGGCTGCTCGGCCTCGCGATCGCGTCCGATTTCCGCAAGACCCGCTGGGTCTACGCGTACTTCACCTCGGCCACCGACAACCGGATCGTGCGGATGCGCTTCGAGAACGGCGACCTGGGCCGCCCGCGCGTGGTGCTCAGCGGCATCCCCAAGGGGTTCATCCACAACGGCGGCCGCCTGGTGTTCGGCCCGGACGGGATGCTCTACGCCGGCACCGGCGAGACCGGCAACACCGGCCTGGCCCAGAACAGGAAGTCGCTCGGCGGGAAGATCCTGCGGATGACCCCGGCCGGCAGGGTCCCGGGCGACAACCCGACCAAGGGTTCCTACGTCTTCAGCCGCGGTCACCGCAACGTGCAGGGCCTCGCCTTCGACGGGCAGGGCCGCCTGATCGCCGCCGAGTTCGGCCAGAAGACCTGGGACGAGCTCAACCTGATCAAGGCCGGTCGCAACTACGGCTGGCCGACGGTCGAGGGCCGGGCCGGGGACAGCCGCTTCGTCGACCCGATCGCACAGTGGCACCCCGACAAGGCCTCCCCGAGTGGGATCGCCGTCGTGAAGGGCACGGTCTTCATGGCCGGTCTGCGCGGCGCCCGGCTGTGGCGGATCCAGCTCGGCTCGCTCCGCCCGGACGGCATCCCCCGCGCCCGCGCCGAGGACTTCTTCACCGGCCGGTTCGGCCGGCTGCGCACGGTGATGGCGGCCCCCGACGGCTCGCTGTGGCTGACGACGAGCAACACCGACGGCCGGGGCAACCCGTCCTCCAGCGACGACCGGGTGCTACGGATCCGACTGCGCGCCCAGTAACCCCGGGACGTCGTCCCGCAGGGGCGCTTGTCAGCCGGCGGGCGGGCTGACAGGCGCCCGCCAGGGACGTCGTCCCGTGGGAGGCTCAGATGGCGCCGCGGCGCCGCTTCGCCTCGTACATCGACTCGTCGGCTTGGACCAGCAGGGCCCGGGCGTCGGTGCGGGAGTCGTGGGAGACGGCGTAGCCGATGCTGACCCGGATCGGGACGGCTCGGCCGTCCGGGGCGATCAGGTCGGGGTCGGCCTCGACCGCGATCGACAGCCGGCGGCACATCGAAGCGGCGTCGTCGGGCGAGCGCAGGTTGCAGACCACGACGAACTCGTCGCCGCCGAAGCGGGCCAGGGTGTCCCCGCCACGGACCTGGAGGCCGAGCCGGCGGGCCACCGTCACCAGCAACTCATCGCCGAAGGAGTGCCCGTACCGGTCATTGACCGACTTGAGCCCGTCGACGTCGCAGAACAGCACGGCGACCACGCCGCCCTCGCGCTCGCAGGCGGCGATCGCCTGGGAGAGCCGGTCGTCGAGCAGCGCCCGGTTGGCCAGGCCAGTCAGGGCGTCGTGCAGGGCGAGGTAGGCCAGGCGCGCGTCCTGGGAGCGGCGGGCGTCGATGTCCTCGTAAGCGGCGACGACGTACTCGGGGATGCCGGCGGCGTCGCGGACCAGGGTCGCGGTGCGGCGCACCCAGAGCACGTGGCCCTCGCGGTGGCGGTAGCGGTGCTCGACGGTGACCGCGGTCTCGCCGGCGGCCAGTCGCGCGGCCGCCTCGTCCTCGACCGAGCGGTCCTCGTCGTGGACGACCTGCGGCGGGGCCTGGGCGAGCAGCTCCTCGGCGCTCCAGCCCAGCATCCGGGCCAGCGCCGGGTTGATCCGGAACCAGCGACCGGTCAGATCCAGCAGGGCCAGCCCGACCGGGGCCTGGTCGAAGGCGGCAGCGACGAGCGGGTCTTCCCCGTGCGCAGCCATACTCGCCTCCCCTCCCCCGGCGGCACCGTCCGGGGCGGAAGCGGTGCCGTCATGTCCGGCGACTTGTCCTACGTGTCCGTCACGCGGATTGTGGTGCGTTCTGTCCCCACATTGTGCTCCCGCCGCCCGCGATTGTCAGTCCCCCGCGAGCGCCTTGGCGAGCCGTTGCAGCTGAACGGTGATCGACCAGGTGACCTCGTCGACCGACCGCGCACCGTTGACGTTGATCAACTTCTCGCGCGCCGCGTAGTAGTTGAGCATCGGCAGCGTCTTCTCGTCGTAAACGTCGAGCCGGTGGTTGATGACGTCCAGGTTGTCGTCGCTGCGCCCACTGGCCGCGCCGCGCTCGACCAGCCGGCGGACCAGTTCGTCGCGCGGCACCTCCAGGTGCACCACGACCTGGACCTCGACCCCGAGGGTCTGGGCGACGGAGTAGGCGATCTCGGCCTGCTCCACGGTCCGCGGAAAACCGTCCAGGACGTAGCCGCCCTGATTGTTCGCCTCGACAACCGGCTTGCGCAGGATGTCCATCACGATGCCGTCCGGCACCAGGTCGCCACTGGCCAGGTACTGCTGCACCTGCTTGCCGGTCGCGGTCTCGCCCTTGACGTGGGCTCGCAACAGGTCGCCGGAGGAGATGTGCACGAGCTTGAACTGCTCGGCAATCCGAACCGCCTGGGTCCCCTTGCCCGCACCGGGGGGTCCGATCATCAGCAGTCGCATCGGCAAAAGCTATACCGCTGAGGCCAGGACCAGACGCGCGACCAGCGCCCCGTGGTCGGTGCCGGTCACCTCGAAGGTCGTCGTGGACCGGGCGCCGAACTGGCGGCTGATCAGAATGTGGTCGAGCTGAACAAAGTGCGGGATCCAGTACCGCGGGGACCAGGTGCCCAGGTAGCCGGAGCCGGCGTACTCGGTGGCGTCCCGCCAGCGGTCGTCCAGCAGGCGCCGGAACGCCGCGTGGTCGCGGGTGGCGTTGAAGTCCCCCAGCACCAGCGCGGGCAGATTTGCCGGCTGCGCGGCCAGGCGCTCCCGGAGCATCCCCTGGTCGGCCCGGTAGCTCGCGGCGGAGAACCGGCCGGTGCGCATCGGGTGCGCGACGCGGACGGCGACGTCGCGGGTCCGCCCGCCGGCCTCCGGAACGCGCAGGGTCGCCCCGGGCATCTTGTGCACGCCCTCCCACTCCTCGGCGGGGGTGAGCGGGAACCGCGACCACACCCCGCTGCCGTGGGCGTAGGGGTCCGGGCTGAGCACCTGGTAGGGCAAGGCCTCGTCCAGGCCGGCGGCGGCCAGCGCGGTCACCGCCTCGGGAGTCAGCTCAGTCACCCCGAGGACGTCCACCCGGTGCTCGCGGACCGCGTCGGCGACCTCGGTTGCGTCGGCCAGGCCGTACTGCAGGTTGATCGTCATCGCGACCAGGTCGGTGCCCTCGGGTACCCCGTCGGCGACGTAGAGCGGCGCCAGCCAGAGCGCGTTGAGCGCCACCAGCAGCGCGCCGGCGATCCCGGTGCGCCACCGGCGCAGGGCGAACGCGAACGCGGTCAACGCGACCAGCGCGAGCGCAGCCGGTGGGACGAAGGTGACGATCATGATCGGCCAGGCCCGGTCGTGGTCGCCGACCAGACGGAACAGCGACGGCAGGGCGAGGCAGCCGAGCAGGCCGGGCAGTGCGAACCGGACGGCGAGCGTCCAGGCCCGCGCTCTCGCGGTTGCCCGGCGCTCAGTCGCGATGGGCACCGGGCAGCGGAAGGCCGATCGGGTTGGGCTCGGGCAGCAGGCCGTCGGCGACCACCCGGCCGGCCAAGGGGAGCAGCAACGCTTCGAGTTCGGCGGTGGCCTCCGCGCCGAGGTGTTCCCAGGGCCCGGCGGCTGCGCCGTCGGTGTCGACCTCGACGGCCTCGTGCAACGCAGAGCCCGCGGCAGTGAGCTTGCCGTCGGCGTCGATCAGTCTCTGCTCGCGGGCGTGCATCTCGCCGGCCTGCCACTCGAAGGTGGCCCACTTGCGACCCAGGCGCAGCGGCTCGGCCTCGGACTCCCCCGTCCCGATCTTGAGCAGCATCGCCGTGACGGGGTGGATCCGACGGACCGTCAGGGCCGCGATGTGGCCGTCGCCGCGGTGCTCGCGCAGGGTCGTCGCGGCCTGCCACAGCGCCAGGTGCGCGGCCTCCGGACGGGGCAGGCCCTGGTTGGCGGCACCCAGCGGACGGCCCGCACAGTCGGCGGCCTGAGC
>NZ_JACDFE010000375.1 GCF_013815995.1 Sporichthya sp. | reverse complement strand
CTACCGGGCCGGGGTCGCGCGGACGCTCAAGCGCGACGTCGGCCGCGAGGTGGCCCGCCGCAAGGAAGTGGCGCAATTCAAGCGGCGCCGCGCGGCGTCGGCGAAAGCCGCGAAGGTCTGACCGGTCGCTACCGTCTCGCGCCTGGCGTCCGCACCGCGCACAACGGGTCGAGCTCGCCCTCCGCGACCACGGCGCCAGCGTCCCCGACGCCGTGTTCGGGCACGGGGTCACCCGCACCCTTGAGGAGTGGGGCCTGGTACTGGGTCGTCTGAGGGGCGTCCGGGCCGTCGCGCCGGACCTTCGCTCCACGGCCGGTCGGGCGCACCGGAGGTCGCGCCCTGGGGCCGCGTTCGTGTGCGCCGGCCGGACCGCCCTGGCCTACGACTGGTTAAGCGCCACAAGCCGTATTTGTTGTCGTGATGGACCGCCGAGTGGTGACCGAAAAGGACCATCTGCGGTGCCCAATAGAGGGACATATTTGAGTACTCCGAGGGCCAAGGGTCGTCAAGAATCCCTGCGATTTCAAATTTCCGCCTCGGACCATATTTCTAGTTGGGCCCTTATGCGGAATTCCTCCGCTCGGCACGCGTCCGGCAGCACCTGGTCAAAGACCTCGCGCGCATCGCGCCCAAGGTGTGCACCCTCAAGCCCGGCGTCTACAACCAGGCCTCCGCGATGTCCCTCACCGGTACCGTCACCACTGCGCGCCGGCGACGAGGTCACCGTGACGATGTCCGACCACTCCGAGGTCTCTTATGCGGTGACCAACGTGGCGACCTACCCGAATGCGAAGTTCCCGGCTGAGCGGGTCGACACCGGCCCGTCGACGCTGAATCTGGTCACCTGCGGCGGTGCGTACGACCCGGTTGGACGGTTACGCCGCGATCCGCCGCGCCGAGGCGCACGGCCCCCGCACCCCGATCATCGCCATGACCGCGAACACCCTCGCCGGCGACCGCGAACGGTGCCTGGCCGCGGGCATGGACGACTACCTCACGAAGCCGCTACGCGTCGCCGACCTCGACAGCATCATCGCCAAGACCCTCGAGGGCGTCCCACCCCGTAGTCCGCTGCCACCGCCGGTGGCCGCCGCGCCCCCCGATTCGCCCAGGCAGCCGAGGACCTCGGCCGAACCCCCACAGCCACACCCGACGACCTCGACGGCGCCCGCCGCGCCCACGCCTCCACCACACAGATCTTCGAACTGACCTGCGTGCACCTCGGGCCTGCCATTGCACGGTGTACGTGATCTTGTTCAGGGTTTCCCGGCCTCGCGGCGGACACCAGCTCCACCTTTCGAGTCACGCTGTGAGCGAACCTTTCCTGACTACCCGTCATCTCGTTCATCGGCGCACGCCTCGCCGTCGATCAGGCGGCGCGGGCCCGGGCCGCGCACCCCGAGTTCGTCCCAGGGGTTGACCAGCCGGCAGAGGTCGATGGACAGGCAGCCACAGCCGATGCAATCGCCGAACTTGTCGCGCAGGTCCAGCAGTTCGGCGATGCGCCGGTCCAGGTCGGCCTGCCAGCGACGGGAGAGCCGCTCCCAGTCCCGCCGGTTGGGTACCCGGCGGTCGGGCAGCGCCGCCAGCACCTCACCGACCTCCGCCAGCGGGATGCCGGCCCGCTGCGCGACCCGGATCAACGCCACCGTGCGCAGCGCGCTGCGGGCATAACGGCGCTGGTTTCCCGAGGTGCGCCGGCTGGTGATCAGGCCCTGGCGCTCGTAGAAGTGCAGGGCAGAGACGGTGACGCCGGACCGCTCGGCGAGCTGGCCCACCGTGAGTTCCAGCGCGATCTCGTTCCGGGTCCCGGGCACGACTGCCTCCCTGTGGCGTATCCGCTTGATCTCAACCTTAGTTCAGGTTCTACGGTTGAGTCAGTACCCGCCGAGCAAGGAGCAGTCCGTGGACCCTTACCGCCTCGCCGTCATCGTGGGCAGCACCCGCGAGGGCCGCTTCTCTCCGACCGTCGCAGCCTGGTTCACCGACCTGGCCCGCACCCGCCCCGATCTCGTGGTCGAGGTCGTCGACCTCGTCGACACCCCGGGCCCTGGTGCGGAGTTCACCGCGGCGATCGGCCGCGCGGATGCGGTCGTGGTGGTGACCCCGGAGTACAACCACTCGTTCCCGGGACCGCTCAAGACCGCGATCGACAGCGTGCGCGGCGAGTGGTTCGCCAAGCCGGTCGGCTTCGTCAGCCACGGCGGGATCTCCGGCGGGCTGCGCGCCGTCGAGCCGCTGCGTGGGGTCTTCGCCGAGCTGCACGCGGTGACGATCCGGGAGACCGTCAGCTTCGCGATGGCCTGGGAGGCCTTCGACGGCGACGGCCAACCCAAGGACCCCCAGGCGGGCGAGGCGGCGCACCGGCTGCTGGACCAGCTCGCCTGGTAGGCCGGCGCGCTGCGCGCCGGGCGGACCGCCCTGCCCTACGC
>NZ_JACDFE010000228.1 GCF_013815995.1 Sporichthya sp. | reverse complement strand
CCGTTCCCGCGGCCGCCTGCGCCCCGAAGGACCAGCGGGGCCAGACCCGGCCCGGCCTGACCGGCCCGGGCACCTGCAGCGCCGGGGCGTTCGAGCCGCAGGTCCCGCCGGTGGCGCCGAGCATCACCGGCGCGATCAGCAACAAGAACGGCAAGACCAAGTACGGCTGGTACCGCGACACCGTGACGGTGACCTTCACCTGCACCGCGGGGAGCTCGCCGCTGACCGGCCCCTGCCCGAGCCCGATGGTGATCTCCACCCAGGGCGCCAACCAGGGCGGCACGGTCACGATCACCAACCAGCAGGGGCTCACCTCATCGATCAAGGTCGCGCTCAACATCGACAAGGGTCTGCCGAAGATCGCGATCAAGGGCGTGAAGAAGGGCCAGACCTACAACAAGGCCAAGAGGGTCACCTGCCTGGCCACGGACTCGCTCTCCGGGCCGTACGTCTGCCAGGTGACGGCCACCGGCAAGCTGGTCAAGGCCAACACCCAGGTGCGGGTGAACTACAAGGCCACCGCGGTCGACCGGGCCGGGAACATCTCGACCAAGACCGCCCACTACTTCTACCGGCGCAGCGCCTAGCGAACTCCTGACGGGCCGTCAGGTCACGGCGGCCCGTCAGGCCGGACGGAAGGGTTCGCGGCCAGGGTGCGGGCCATGCCCCGCTGCACGGCATCGATCAGGTAGGGCCGCAGTTCGCCGGCGCCGATGATGGTGTGCACGGAGCCCACCTTCTGGGCCCGGCGGATGTCGTGGATCGACTCGAACTCGGCCGCGACCTCGCCCTGCTTCTCGATCTTGACCAGGTTGCGCAGGTCCGCGAGCTCGACCCGCAACTGGGCGGCTTCCGCGCCACCGGCGGCAGCAAGTTCGGCCTCCAGCCCGCGGATCCGTTCGTCGTTGTTGGTGCGCGCCCGGACCTCAGCGGTGAACACCACCGCGGCGGCCGGCGCACCACCCAGCACCGAGGCGTAGGAGCCCTCGACGGCCACGACCTCCATGTTGTCGTTGAGCGTTCCGGAGAACACCACGAACGCCCCGCCGTGATAGCGCGAGATCAAGCAGAACACGATCGGGCCGTCGAAGTTGACCACCGACCGGCCGATCTCGGCGCCGTACTCCAACTGCAGGTTGCGCAGCGACTCCGGTGAGCCGTCGAAGCCGGAGAGGTTGGCCAGCACCACCAGGGGGCGCACCCCGGAGGCGGCGTTGATGGCCCGCGCGGTCTTCTTCGAGGACTGCGGGAACAGCGTGCCGCCGGTCCAGATGTCCGGCCCGTCCGAGGGCAGGTGACCGCGCCGCGGCACCGGCCGGGACTCGATCCCGATCACCGTGACCGGTTGCCCGCCGAGGTGGGCGTCGAAGACCACCGAGGTGTCCGCGTCGGCCATCCCGGCCCAGCGCTCGAGCACGGCGTGGTCGGCGTCGACGGTCGCGCGCATCACGGTGCGGATGTCGAACGGCTTCTTGCGTTCGGCGTTCTTCTCCACCGAGAAGATGTCGCCGACGGTGGTGAAGTCCGGACTGCCCGGGTGGGTGTGCGGGTGCCGGCGAACGTCCCGGTCGAACGGGTCGGCGGTCGCGACGCGGCGCGGGAAGCGCTCCCCCGCGGCCCGGTAGGCGTGGTCGTAATGCGCGAACAGGATCTCCAAGGCCGCCGCCAGGTTGGGCGCCCAGTACTGCGCCTGCCCGTTCGGTCCCATCACCCGGTCGTAGCCGCCGATGCCGAAATTGTCCTCGGCCGAGACGCCGCCGGAGTAGTCCAGGGACTGCTTACCGGTGAGCACCATCGCCGAGTCCGGCGTCATGATCAGCACGCCCTTGGTGTGCATGAGCATCGTGGCTTCGGCGTTCCAGTACGGCTGCGCGCCGACGTTGATGCCCGCGACCACGACGTTCACCTCGCCGCCGGTCTGGGTGAACTCGACGATGCGCCGCAGTGCCCGCGCAATCCAGTCCATGTTCTCCACGCCGGAGTCCATGGAGATCCGGGCGCCGGCCGAGAGCGCGAGCCACTCGACCGGGTAACCCTCGGCCTCGGCCAGGTCGATCGCCGCCATCACCCGCGCGCACTCGGGCTCGGCCAGTGAACCGAGGGACTTGGTCGGGTCACCCATCAGCACCACCCGGGACAGACCCTCGGGGTAGCGCGGGGTGGAGGAGGTGACCAGGCCGACGATGATCCCGGCGGTGTTCTGCCCGGACTCGCGGTCCACCGGCACCAGTTCACCGGTCTCGTCGAGGTCGAGTTCGAAGAAAGTGCCGGCGGTGCCGATCAGCAGGCCGATCAGCTCGTACGGGTACACCGCCCCGCGCTTGGCCGAGGCCCGGACCTTCTGCTCGTAGTCGTCCAGCGGCGGGATCGGTTCGGTCGGCCGGCTGGTGATCGCGATCTGGGCCCCCACCCCCTGGGTGTAGGAGATGATCACCGCCGCCTCGCGCTCCTCGGCGTCCGGAGTCTCCTGCAGGCGGCCGACGACGATGACCTCTTCGAGGCCGGCGCCGGCGGTCAGCGGGACCAGCGCGCGGATCACGGCGTCGAGTTCCTCCATCGGCACCTTCGCCGTCGGCGAGACGGCAAGCACGATCCGGTTGCGGTCCAGGCGACGCCCGGCCGCGCGCCGGGCCTGCACGTTGCGAATCCCCTGCACGCAGCTGGTGAGCACGCGTTCCACGGTCGGCACCGCGAGCACCCGGCCGGCGGCGTCGCGCAGCGGGTGCACGTCGCGGATCTCGGCGAGCGCGATGATCCGCTCGTCGTCGGCGTTGGCCTTGCCGGTCGCGCGGTACAGGTAGACCCCGTCGTCGGCCGGCATCCGCGTCAGGTCGAAGTTCACCAGCCGGTTCACCCCGAGGCGCTGGGCGACCAGCGGATGCAGCCCGCGGATCAGCCGGTCCTCGCTGAGACGACCGGTGCCCTCGGCCCACGGGCGGAACGTCAGATAGAAGGTCCGCGCGGTCGTCCCGCCGGCGATGCCGACGGTGATCCGGCGCAACGAGGCCGGCCAGGACAGCCGGTCGACCTCGGCGCGCAGTGCCTCGGAGACCTCGTCGTAGTCGCCCGGCATGTCCTGCCAGGACAGGAAGAAGTCGACAACCAGGGTGTGCGGCTCGGTGGAGGCATCCTCGGCGGCCAGCGCACCGACGGCGGCGGCGAGGGCGGGCAACTCGGCGAAGTCACCGACGGTGGCGATCAGGTGCAGCCGCTGCTCGGCGAGGTCGAACTCGGAGGTCATGCACTGGCGGCCGTCGCGGTCGAAGACGCGCACGTCCTCCAGGTTGCGGCTGCGGTAGTAGCGCCGGGTCTGGATCTCCAGCAGCGGTCCGAGCGCGGCGACGCCGGTGCCGAGGTACTCGTTCAGCAGCCCGATGATCGTCTCGGGGCTCGCGACCAGCGCCTCGATCCGCGCCGTGCGGTCCGGCGCGTCCGGGTGCTCGACGAGGTAGTCGATCTTGGTGCGAATCGAGTTCAGGGCCTTCTCCCGCGCGGCCAGGATCAGCGGCTGGTCGAAGTGGCGGAACCGCACACTGCGGGCCAGGTCACCGATCAGCGGGTAACGGATCCGGGTAGCGGTGACCAGGCGTTCAAGCACCTCGGCCAGTTCGTCGTTGACCTTCTGGTCGGCGACGACGAGGTCCTCGGCGGCCAGCCAGCGCTCCAGCAGCGCGGTGACCACCGGGGTCTGCGCGTCGCCGCGCGCCAGCGCCAGGAACACGCGGTAGACGGCGTCCTTGAGCGCCTCGTCGGCGGGCGCGAGCTCGCGCACGCCGTAGTGCCGCAGCGCCCGGGAAAGCTTGCCGGCGAAGGATTCCGGCAGGCCTTCGCGCTCGACATCGAGCGAGCGCAGGTAGGTGTGCAGGTGCTCGCGCGGGCTGTGCACCCGGGTCTCGGACTTCTCCTCCTCGGCCGAGGGCCGGTTGCGGGAGAGCTCGCAGATGTCGGCGAACATGCGCAGCACCGACAGTTCGGCGGCGACCGGGCGGGTGTCCTCGGCGGGCAGCAGCCGGCGCACCGCGCCGTACTCGGCGACGAGGGCGCGCCCCTCGGCGGCGTTGACGTCGTAGCCGGTGACCAGGGCGCGCAGCGCCTCCAGCAGCTCGCTCGCCCGATCGCCCGGGTCGACGTCGAGGTCCTCCACGGCGCCTTCGGCCAGGGCGGCGAAGGACACCAACGGCTCGGTACCGACCGCGGTGTCCCCACCCTCGGGGTCGATCCGCAGCAACGGGGCACCACCGGGGACCTGGGAGTTCGCGGTGGCGAGAACCTCCCGAACCCGGCCGGCGAACGGCGCGGCGACCGGGGTTTCCATCTTCATCGCCTCGAGTACCGCGATCGTCTGGCCGGCCTCGACCAGGTCGCCGGCCCGCACCGGCAGCGCGACGATGACGGCCGGCGCCGGCGCGCGGACCACGCCACCGGAGTCCCGCCCGACGCGGTGCGCGACGCCGTCGACCTCGACCAGGTGGTCGTTGGGTCCGGCGGCGCAGACGATGCGGTGGACCTTGCCGTGCACCGAGAGCCGCGACTCGTAGTCCGAGAGTCGGTCGACCTGGACGTCGGCGCTGATCCCGGCGACGTGGACCCGGTAACGGTTGGCGGACAGCGCGGAGACGGTGAGCTGGTAGGCGTGCCCGCCGTAGCGGGCCTCGATGGTCCGCCCGATCGCGTGGTCGGCCTGCGGGCGACCGCCGCGGGCGAGGGCGAAGAAGGCCTCCCGTTCGACGAACTCCTCGCGGTCGTAGCTGTCGATCGCGACCGCGTACAGCGCGACGTCGGCGTGCGGGGCCGCGCCCCGGTCACCGAGGGAACCGCGGTCCAGCCACGCGGTGTCGGCACTACCGCTGCGCACCTCGGGCCGGGAGATCAGGTCGAGCACGAAGGACTTGTTGGTGGTGCCGCCCTCGATGACCACGGTGGTGTCGCGCAGGGCGCGGTCGAGCCGGGCCAGTGCCTCGTTGCGGTCCCGGCCGCCGGCGATGATCTTCGCGACCATCGAGTCGAATTCCGGCGGGATGGTGTCCCCCGCCGCGATCCCGGAGTCGACCCGGATGCCCGGGCCCTGCGGGAACTCCAGCAACGCGACCCGGCCCGGCGCCGGCGCGAAACCGTTGTCCGGGTCCTCGGCGTTGAGCCGGATCTCGATCGCGTGCCCGATCTCCGGCGGGCACTCACCGGGCAACGCCTCGCCGGAGGCGAGCAGGATCTGCAGCTTGACCAGGTCGAGGCCGGTGGCCACTTCGGTGATCGGGTGCTCGACCTGCAGGCGCGTGTTCACCTCGAGGAACGCGAAAGTCTGGCGCGCCGGGTCGTAGAGGTACTCGACCGTGCCGGCTCCGCGGTAACCGACCGCGCGCACCAACTCGATCGAGACCCGGCGCAGTTCCAGAGACTGATCCGGCGTCAGAACCGGCGAGGCCGACTCCTCGATGATCTTCTGGTTGCGGCGCTGGATCGAGCAGTCGCGCACGCCGGGCGCCCACACGTTGCCGTGGTTGTCGGCGATGATCTGGACCTCGACGTGGCGGGCGCCGGTGACGAGGGCCTCCAGGAACACCCCGTCGTCTCCGAAGTAGCGCTTCGCGTCGGCGCGGGTGCCCTCGAACGCGGCCTCGAGCTCTTCCTCGGCGAGCACCTTGCGGATGCCGCGCCCACCGCCGCCGGCCTTGGCCTTGATGATCAGCGGGTAGCCGATGGTGCTCGCGTGCCGACGCGCGTCCTGGTAAGACGTCACCCCGCCCGCGCCGCTCCACGCCGCCACCGGCACGCCCACCCGCTCGGCGACCAGCTTGGCCTCGATCTTGTCCCCGAGCAGGCGCATGGCCTCCGACGGTGGACCGATGAAGGCAATCCCCAACCGGTCGCACAGCTCCACGAAGGCGGGATGCTCGGAGACGAAGCCCCAGCCGACCCAGACCGCGTCCGCGCCGGACTCCATGAGGGCGCGCTCGAGCTCGGCGTAGTCCAGGTACGGCACGGAGGCCGTGGCGCTGGGCCGCAGCGCGACCGCTTCGTCGGCCTGGCGGACGAACATCGCGGCGGATTCGGCCTCGGTATGCAACGCCACGGTGCGGATCGAACAGAATCCATCGGTGTGGGCGCGCTCAGCGTTCAGCTCCCGGACGGCGCGCATCAGACGGACCGCAGCCTCGCCCCGGTTGACCACCGCAATGCGCTTGAACACTCATGCCCTTCCGCAGCCTGCCTGTGCGAAAACCCTATGGCCCACCCGGACCGGCGCGAATGTGCGCTCCGCGACATCGAACAACCGTCGATCTTGGACTCGCGATCGTGACACAGCGTGACCGGGGCAGAATCCGGCCCGACAACCGGCCGGATAACCGGCCAGACCGGCGGAGGGGCGAACCTGTGCGCAACGTCTACGTGATCGGCATCGGCGCCGGCGACCCCGAACAGCTCACGCTGCAGGCGGTCCGGGTGCTGGCCGACCTGGACGTCGTCCTGGTCATCGACAAGGGAGAAGCCAAGCGCGAGCTCACCGACCTGCGGCACGAGCTCTGCGCGACGCACATCACCAAGCCGTACCGGGTGCTGACCGCGGCCGACCCCGACCGGGACCGCACCGCGACTGATCAAGTGGGCTACACCGGCGCCGTCGGCGACTGGTACGACGCGCGGGCCGAGGTGATCGGCGCGCTCCTGCGCGACGAGGTCTCAGCCGGCGAGAGCGTCGGGATCCTGGTCTGGGGCGATCCGGCGCTCTACGACAGCACGCTTCGCGTGCTTGACCGGGTCGAGCAGCGAGGGACCGTCGAATTCGGTTACCAGGTGATCCCGGGGATCACGTCGCTGCAGACGCTCGCGGCGCGGCACAAGGTGACCTTCACCGGCGTCGGTGCCCCGGTCCACGTCACCACCGGCCGCCGCCTGGCGGCGGGGATGCCGGCCGAACTCGACGACGTCCTGGTCATGCTCGACGGCTCGGAGACGTTCGCTGCGCTCGACGACCCCGACCTCGACATCTACTGGGGCGCCTACCTGGGGATGCCCGGCGAGCTGCTGGTCGCGGGCAATCTGCAGGAACGCAAGGCGGAGATCGTCGCACTCCGTGCGCAGGCCCGGGCTCGCCACGGCTGGATCATGGACAGCTATCTGCTCCGTCGTCGCCGCCCCTAGTGGTCTGTCTGTGAATTAGCGCGGTATGATTGATCATGCCGATCAAGACAGCACCGGCGTTGCCGGTCAGTAGTGAGCAGCGCGCGGAGTTGGCCCGGATGGCGCGGTCCTCGACGCTG
>NZ_JACDFE010000374.1 GCF_013815995.1 Sporichthya sp. | reverse complement strand
CCCGGGCCCAGCACCGCGAGCGCGGCCGCGAGCACCGCGGCGTAGACCAGCAGGGTCAGGCCGAGCGCGAGCGGGATCGCCCGCCGGATGGTGCGCGCCGGGTCGCGCACCTCCTCGCCGAGCGTGGCGATCCGCGCGTAGCCCGCGAACGCGAAGAACAGCAGACCGGCCGCCTCCGCGATCCCGGCCAGGTCGGTGTCCCCGCGCGGCCGCAGTCGCTCGGCCACCGCGGCGTCCGAGGTCAGCGCCACCATGACCACGACCGCGAGCACGACCAGGACGGCGGCCACGATCAGCCGGGTCAGAGCCGCGGAGCGCCGGATCCCGACGTAGTTCACCGCGGTCAGGGCCGCCACCGCGGCCACCGCCACGGTGCCGGCATGGTCCGGCCACGCGTAGGTCCCGACCGCCAGCGCCATCGCCGCGCAGGAGGCGGTCTTGCCGACCACGAACGCCCAGCCGGCCAGGTAGCCCCAGAACTCACCGAGCCGTTCCCGGCCGTAGACGTAGGTTCCGCCCGAGACCGGGTAGCGGGCCGCCAGGCGGGCGGAGGAGAGCGCGTTGCAGTACGCCACGCCCGCCGCCAACCCCAACGCGATCAGCAGACCGGATCCGGCCGCCCCGGCCGCGGGCGAGGGAGCGAGGAAGATGCCCGCCCCGACCATCGACCCGAGGCCGATGACGACCGCGTCGCCCGTGGTGAGCCGCCGCGCCAGTGGAGAGTCCGGCGGCGCAGGCATCTGCTCAACCTAGGGCGCTCGTGCTCACCCCGGTCCCGGCCGCGGGTGGAAGGCCCCACGTGCTCCGGCGGTACATCGGGTGAACGCCGAACGGCGGTCGGCCGATTCGCGACCACGTAAGAATTCCGACCGCCCTCGGCGTCGTGGGACGTGCTGCGATCCGTGCGGACCCACCTCGGGTTCGACCACCGACCCCCGGGAGCCGATCGCATGCCCAGGATCACTCGTCGACGCGCTCTGGGGCTCGCGGCCGTCGCCTCCGTCGCGGCTGTCGCAGAGGCCGGCGCAAGTTCGCTGCTGCCCGCGTGGGGCGAGGGTTCAGGAGACCCCGAGGTCGGCGTGCGCCGGCTGCCGCTCCGGCCTTCGGACATGACGATGGGTCAGATGCCGGGTGAAGCCGCTGACGGGCTCGCCCGAATGTTCAGCCCACCGATGGCGGCCGGGCCGTTCTCGATGATCGGGCTGACCTGGGACGGGGCGGGCAAGGGCACCCCCGCCCCGATGTCCGTCAGCTTGCGTTCGGCCCTCGGTCAGTCGTGGGGGCCGTGGCAGGAGGTTCACCGCGATCTCGACGCTCCCGACGGTGACGAGGACTCCGTGGCCGACGTGACCTGCACCGTGCCGGTCTGGGTCGGGTTCTCGGATGCCCTGCAGGTGCGAATCGATCTTCCCGGTGGTGAGTCGATCCCGGCTGGGCTGGGCGCGGTCTTGCTGGACCCGGGTACCTCGCCCTCCGATCTGGACGCCGACCCGGCCGTGGCCCCGGTGTCCCGACTCGGCCTGGGGGTGCTCGCGCCCGAGGTCCGGTCCCGCGGCGCGTGGAAGGCCGACCCGGCGCTGACGCGGCGCAGCCCCCGCTACACCCGGGAGATCGTGGCCGGCTTCGTGCACCACACCGCCGGCACCAACAACTACGGGCCGGACGACGTGCCAAAGATCCTGCGCGGCGTCCACGCGTACCACGTGCGGGTCCGAGGCTGGTCCGACGTCGGCTACAACTTCCTGGTGGACCGGTTCGGTCGGATCTGGGAGGGCCGGGCCGGCGGTGTCGACAAGCGGGTGCTCGGCGCCCACACGGGAGGGTTCAACTCGCGTACGTTCGGAGTCGCCGCGATCGGGACGTTCCAGAGCACCGCGCCCTCGCCGGCGATGCTCACCTCACTCGCGCAGTTGATCGCCTGGAAGTTCACCCTTGATCAGCCCGACGCGCTGGACGCGCTCGGATCGGTCCGGCTGACCTCGGAGGGCGGGGGCGTGGCCCGGTATCCGGCCGGCCGGGGGGTGAACTTCCGGCGCATCTCGGGTCACCGCGACGCCGGCTCCACCTCCTGCCCGGGCGATCTGCTGTACCGCGAGCTGCCGCGGCTGCGCTCGCAGGTGGCCGCGGCGATCGTCGGTTCCGTGCCGGTCCCCGAGCCGGTCCCCGTGCCGATCCCCGAGCCGGTCCCCGAGCCGGTCCCCGTTCCGGACCCGCTCACGACCCCCCGTCCCGCGCCGACGGTCGTGCCGGGTCCCTTACCCGGCCCCGACCTGACGACCACGGTCCCGACGACCGGTCCCCGCCGACCGGGCTTCTAGTGGTCCGTCTGCGAATTGATCTGGTTGAGGACCTCACGCCCGCGACGGACCTTGGCGATGATCTCCTCCGCGGTCGCCTTCCAGATGAAGGGCTTCGGGTCGGTGTTCCAGTGCTCGGCCCAG
>NZ_JACDFE010000373.1 GCF_013815995.1 Sporichthya sp. | reverse complement strand
TCTTGATCTCGTCCTTGGTGACACCGATATCGGTGGCGCCACCCTTCGACGCGGCGATCTTGGCGTTCTCGGCCGCCTGGGCCGCCGAGTCGATGCTCGTCAGACCCTTGGTGTTGGCCGTAGAGGTGGAGGCAGCGCCGCCACTCTTGTCCGTGGTGGCCTTGCCGCCCTTGGCGCCGGAGGCCGCGCCGGCGACGGGCGCCGTCTCGGCCGCACCGGCGACGGGGGCGGTTTCGGCAGCTCCACCGGCAACCGGCGCAGCGCCGACGTCGGCGGTGCCGGTGGTGCCGGTGGCGGCGCCGGCCGTATCGGTCGCCGCACCGACGCTGTCGGTCACTGCGCCGGGGTCCTGCTGGGCGGAGTTGGCAGCGTCATCGCTGCCTCCGCCGCAGGCACTCAGCACCAGCGCGAGGCTGAGCGCCAAGGGCGCCGCAGCCAGAACGCGTGATGTTCTGAAATTCTTCATAGGACTCCTTGTTCGGATGACCCGGACGGGCACGTCAGGCGCCCAGACCGGGCCGGGACGAATCGCAACCTAAGAGCTACCTAAGAGAATTTCAGACTTGCGATCTGCGCCACAGATGACTAAATGCGTATCTTTCGCGCTATCACCTGGACGGCATACCCCCTAAGGGGTAGCGGGGTTACCTGCGCCCTGTCCCGAACGGAACCAGAAGGCCACGGCTTCGGAGCGGTTGGTCACGCCGAGCTTGCGGAGCACCCGGAACACATGCTTTTTCGCGGTCCCGTCCGCGATCATCAGCCGCTCCGCGATGGCCGCGTTGGTGAACCCGGCGGCCAGCAGGCCCAGCACCTCGAACTCGCGGCTGGTCAACGTGGTGGGCAGCGTGGCCGGGAAGGTGCTGACCGTCCCGCCGGCAGTGGCGTCCGACGCCTCGCCGTCCCCGCGGACGCCGCCGAGGTCGGCCGAGAGCCGCTGCAGGCGATGCCGGGCTGCCCCCAGCTCGGTGTGGAGCGCGTCCAGCTCGGTCAGCGCGCTGGAGATGCGCTCGACGAGCTCGGGCTGGATCTCGACCTGGGCGGTGGACAACACGGGCTCTCCCGGGGGCTCAGAACTGGGGGACGGAATTGAGCTCACCCCCTACTTCGGAGCCCTCCCTTGATCAGCTTGCCCGTAGGTGTGCGCGGCAGGGACTCGACGAAGGTGACGGTGCGGGGGGCCTTGTAGTGGGCGACCCGGGACCGGACAAAGGCGATGATCTCGGACGCGAGCTCGGGCGAGCCCGCGACGCCGACCGGCAGCTCGACGAACGCCGCGACCGACTCCCCCATCTCCGCGTCGGGCACGCCGATCACCGCGACGTCGTGTACCTGCGGGTGCAGGGCGAGGGCGTTCTCCACCTCCTGGGGGTAGATGTTCACCCCGCCGGAAATGATCATGAACGCCTTGCGGTCGGTCAGGAACAGGAAGCCGTCGTCGTCGACGTAACCCAGGTCACCGACCGTGCCCCAGTTCGGGTGGGCCGGGTGTTGAGCGGACCGCGTCCGCTCGTCGTCGTTGTGGTAGCTGAACGGCAGGAACTCGCGCTCGAAGTAGACGGTGCCGACCTCGCCGGTCGGTAGCTCGGCCCCGTCCTCATCGCAGATGTGCAGCACCCCGATCACCGGGCGGCCGACCGAGCCCGGGCGCTCGAGGGCCTCGGCGCTGTTGATGAGCGTCACCCCGAGCGACTCGGTCGACCCGTAGTACTCCCAGACGATCGGGCCCCACTCGGCGATGATCGCCGCCTTCACCTCGACCGGGCACGGGGCGGCGGCGTGCACCGCGACCCGCAGACTGGACGTGTCGTACCGCGCACGCACCGCGGGGTCGAGCTTGAGGATCCGGATGAGCATGGTCGGGACGAACTGAGCATGCGTCACTTTGTGCTCGTCGATCGCACGCAAGGTGTCCTCGGCGTCGAAGCGCTCCATCATCACCACGGTCCCGCCGTAGGCGTGGACGGAGTGGCACCATTTCACCGGAGCCGAGTGGTAGATCGGCGCCGGCGACAGGTAGACGGTGTCGGCGTCCACTCCGTAGACGTCGTGATTGAGCTCGACGAACGGGTCACCCGACTCGTGCACCTGCTTGTGTGACAACGGCGGCCGGACGCCCTTCGGTCGACCGGTCGTACCGGAGCTGTAGAGCATCATCGACCCGCGGGGCTGGTCCGGCAGTGGATCGGAGGGGGCCGCAGCCAGGGCGGCCGCGTAGTCGTCGTAGCCGGGCACTTCGCCGCCGTAGGCCAGCACGACCGCCACGTCGGCCGCGTGCCGCACGGCCTCGGCGAGCTCAGCCTTCCCGGCTGAGACCACCAGCGCCTTCACTCCCGCGTCGCGCAGGATGTAGCCGGCCTCCTCGACGGAGAGGTGGTGATTGACCGCGGTGAAGTACAGCCCCGACCGCAGCGCCGCCCAGTAGACCTCGAAGGCCTCCAG
>NZ_JACDFE010000372.1 GCF_013815995.1 Sporichthya sp. | reverse complement strand
CTCGCACGGCGGCCGATCGGTCGGTCATCGCGCCTAGAAGTGCGGCCGGAAAGGGGGACTACCGGGAGGGAGTGCCGGCCGGGTAGGATGGAGGAGCAGGTCGGCTGAGGGAGAGCGGGATGCTGGGGAAGCGCGGGCCACAGCGAGGGTTGTTCGAGGCAGACACGGCGTACGGGGTGTTCGTGGGACGGGACAGCTTCTACGGGTGGCTGGCGAGCCAGCGGGGAGAGCTGTTTCGGGACGAGGCGTTCGCCGGGCTGTACGTGCTCGACAACGGTCGGCCGAGTGTGCCGCCGAGCCTGCTGGCGACGGCGCTGGTGCTGCAGACGTATGACGGGGTGTCGGACGACGAGGCGAAGCAGCGAGCGGACTATGACCTGCGGTGGAAGGTGGCCCTGGGGGTCGAGCTGGATGCGCGGCCCTTTGCGAAGAGCACGCTGCAGGAGTTTCGGGCGCAGTTGATCGTGCACGAGCAGGCGGCGGCGATCTTTCGGACGAGCCTGGAGCTGGCGAAGCGGCAGGGAAGGTTGCGGACCAAGCGCGGGGAGCAGCGGAAGCTGAAGGTGGCGCTGGACACGACGAACATCCTGGGGCGGGGAGCGGTGAAGGACACCTACAACCTACTCGGGGACGGGATCGTGAAGCTGGCGCGGGTGCTGGCGAAGCTGAGCGGGCAGCCGCTGGCGGGGTGGGCCGAGGAGCAGGGGTACGGACGGTACGTCGGCCAGACGAGCCTGAAGGGGACCGCCGAGATCGACTGGAGCGACGTCAAGGAGCGGCGGCGGTTTCTGGGAGAGATCGTCGCCGACGCTGACCGGCTGCTAGAGCAGGCGCGGATGGCGCGGACCGAGCTGGAGGCCGGCAGCGCGGCCGAGACGATGCTGCTGGAGGCGGCCGGGCTGCTGAGTCGGGTACTCCTGCAAGACATCGAGCGTCGGGAGGATGGCCCGGCGGTGAAGGAGGGGGTGGCGAAGGATCGACTGGTGTCGGTCCACGATCCAGAGATGCGGCACGGGCGGAAGAGTGCGAGCAAACGGTTCGACGGGCACAAGGCGGCGGTGGCGGTGGACACCGACGAGCCGTTGATCACGGCGGTCGCGGTACTCGCGGGGAACGCGCCGGATGCCGAGGGTGCGCTCGAGCTGGTCGAGCAGACCGAGGCCAACACCGGCTGCACGGTCGACGAGACGCTGGGGGACTGCGCCTACGGCAGCGGCGAAACCCGTCAGGTGTTCGCCGACGCTGGTCGGACGATCGTGGCCAAGGTCCCGAGTGTGTCGAACCAGGGCTGCTTCCCGAAGACGGCCTTCGTGCTCGACCTGGACGCCGGGACCGCGACCTGCCCGGCTGGCCAGACCACGCAGGACTTCAAGCCGAGCCCGACCGGTGGCGGACAGTTCCGCTTCGACGCGGCGGTCTGCGCGGCCTGCCCCGTGCGCGCCCAGTGCGTCCGGGGCGTCGGCGGTCGGACGGTCGCCCTGCATCCACAAGAACGGCTGCTCCAGGCGGCTCGCGCCTTCCAGGCCAGTCCGGCCTTCGACGACTATCGGCGGCGACGCCAGACGGTCGAGCACCGCATCGCCCGGCTGGTCCAGTTGGGCATCCGCCAGGCCCGCGACATCGGCCGGGCCAAGACCGCGTTCCAACTCCTGATGGCCGCCGCCGTGGCCAACCTGACCTACCTGGCCGCCACCGCGAGCCAGGGCCAGCCCACCGACCCGCAGCTGAGCGCGGTGGGCCTCGTTTCCGTCCTCCTGGGTCTGCTCGTGGTCGTCCTCAGCCGCGATCTCGGCCCCGGTTGGCCCACCCGGACGCCGAACCCTGGCAGACTCCCCCGAACCACGTCACCCGGTCGGCTGCCCACGCGGCTGCCGACCTCGTTCGCTCTGCCCGGTTGTCGGCCGGGCTTCTAGTGGCTCGTCAGTCGTGAAATACAGGGTAGAGATGGTCGAGCTTGATGCGGGCGTCGTCGGTGGTGAAGCGCCAATCGATGGTACGGACGGCGGCGTTGCGCGTGGTGACCCAGGCCGCGACCTCCCGTTCGAGCGTCGCACGGTCCGGGAGACGGCGATCGAGACATTGGCCGGCGAGGATGCCCAGTTCGATCTCGGCCATGTTCAGCCAACTGCCATGCTTGGGTGTGTAGTGCAGCTCAAGTTTGTCGGCGAGGCGCTTGGCTTCGGACGGCGGGAAGGCTTCGTACAAGGAGGCCGGCGTGTGCGTGTTGAGGTTGTCCTGGACCAGGACGATCTGCTCGGCGTCGGGATAGTGGACGTCGACCAGCTCCTTGATGCACTGCGCCCAGTCAAGCCGGGTGCGGCGGTCGCTGACCATGACCTCGCGCCAGCCTCGGAGTGGCTCGCAGACCATGAACAGGTTGACGATGCCTCGCCGCTCGTACTCGGAGTCTTCCTTGGCGGCGACGCCAGGGGCCATCGGCTGTGGC
>NZ_JACDFE010000371.1 GCF_013815995.1 Sporichthya sp. | reverse complement strand
GAGCCGAGGGTGGCGCACGCGGCCCGGTAGGCGGCGGCCAGCCCGCAGGCCTCCGCGTCGCCGCCGGTCGCGTGCCAGGCCTCGAATCGGGACGCCAGGGCACCGAGCACGACGGCCAGCAACGTGGTCCGGTCCAGGTCATCGCCCCCGGCCCGGGCCAGGGAGGAGGCGCCCTCGATCTCCGGCGACCCGGTGACGTTGAGACCGATCCCGACCACGGCCATCGGTCCCGACGGGGCGTCGATCCGCTCGATCAGGATCCCGGCGACCTTGCCGCCGGCGCCGTCGAGCACGTCGTTCGGCCACTTCAGTCGAAGGCCGCGGATGGCGTCGGTCATCGCGACCCCGGCCAGCAGCGGCAGCCAGGCCCACCGCTCGGCGGGCACCCGTGCGGGCCGGACCAGCACCGAGAACGTGAGCGCCTCCCCCGGCGCGGCGGTCCAGCTGCGGTCCAGGCGGCCCCGGCCCGCGCTCTGGTGCTCAGCCAGCACGACGTAGCCGGGCCCGGCGCGGCCGTCGAGCGCGGCGGCCCGGACGTCGGCGTTGGTGGAGCCCGTCTCCTCGACCAGGACCAGTTCCCACGGCCCAGGGGGCAGCGCGGCGCGTACCAGAGCCTCGTCCAGTGGGGTGCTCACGGGCTCAGCCTAGAGCCGCGGAGGGGCCCCAATAGGGTGACGCGCATGGCTGAACCTGCACTGGAGACCGAGCTCTTGCCGCCGTCTCCGCCTGAGACCCACGACGTCGACATCCACACCACCGCCGGCAAGATCGCCGAGCTCGCGGTCCGCGAGGAAGAGGCGATCCACGCCGCCTCCGCCCGCGCCGTGGAGAAGCAGCACGCCAAGGGCAAGATGACCGCCCGCGAGCGGATCGACGCCCTGCTCGATGAGGGCTCCTTCGTCGAGATGGACGAGTTCGCCCGGCACCGCTCGACCGCGTTCGGGCTGGAGAAGAACCGCCCCTACGGCGACGGCGTGGTAACCGGCTACGGCACCATCGACGGCCGCCAGGTCTGCGTGTTCAGCCAGGACTTCGCCATCTTCGGCGGCTCCCTCGGCGAGGTGTACGGCGAGAAGATCGTCAAGGTCATGGACCTGGCGATCAAGACCGGCTGCCCGATCATCGGCATCAACGAAGGCGCCGGAGCCCGCATCCAGGAGGGCGTGGTCTCCCTCGGCCTGTACGGAGAGATCTTCAAGCGGAACGTGCACGCCTCGGGCGTGGTCCCGCAGATCTCGCTGATCATGGGCACCTGCGCCGGCGGGCACGTCTACTCACCCGCGATCACCGACTTCGTCGTGATGGTGGACAAGACCTCCCACATGTTCATCACCGGCCCGGAGGTCATCAAGTCCGTCACCGGTGAAGAGGTGGGCTTCGAGGAACTCGGCGGCGCCCGGACGCACAACACCAAGAGCGGCAACGCGCACTACATGGGTGCGGACGAACCCGACGCCCTGGAGTACGTCAAGGCGCTGCTGTCCTACCTGCCGAGCAACAACCTCTCGGACGCGCCGAGCTACGACGCGGGCACCGACCTGGAGATCAACGACGAGGACCTCGCCCTCGACACGATCATCCCGGACTCCGCGAACACCCCCTACGACATGCACAAGGTCATCGAGAAGGTCCTCGACGACGGGGAGTTCCTCGAGGTCCAGCCGATGTTCGCGCCGAACATCCTCGTCGGCTTCGGCCGGGTCGACGGGCACAGCGTCGGCGTCGTGGCCAACCAGCCGATGCAGTTCGCCGGGTGCCTGGACATCGACGCCTCAGAGAAGGCGGCACGCTTCGTCCGCACCTGCGACGCGTTCAACGTGCCGATCCTGACCTTCGTCGACGTGCCCGGCTTCCTGCCCGGTACCAACCAGGAGTGGGACGGCATCATCCGCCGCGGCGCGAAGCTGATCTACGCCTACGTCGAGGCGACGGTTCCGAAGGTCACCGTGATCACCCGCAAGGCCTACGGCGGCGCGTACGACGTGATGGGCTCCAAGCACCTCGGCGCCGACCTGAACTTCGCCTGGCCCACCTCGCAGATCGCGGTGATGGGCGCCCAGGGCGCGGTGAACATCCTGTACCGCAAGGAACTGGCCGAGTGCGCCGATCCGGACGCCCGCCGCAAGGAGCTGGTCACCGAGTACGAGGACACCCTGGCCAACCCGTACATCGCGGCCAGCCGCGGCTACGTGGACGCGGTGATCAAGCCCTCCGCCACCCGCTCGCAGGTGGTCAAGGCGCTCCGCGCGCTGCGCGGCAAGCGCGAGACCCTGCCGCCCAAGAAGCACGGGAACATCCCGCTGTGAGTTCGGAAGAACCGCAACGCCCGCTGCTGCGCGTCGTCCGCGGCGAGCCCGACGACGCCGAGCTCGCCGCGCTGATCGCGGTCGTCTCGGCCCGGGCCGCGGCGACGGCCGACGCCCCGGAGCCGGAGCCGAACGCCTGGAC